>JBBYJL010000040.1:0-11392 GCA_043196285.1 Thermoplasmataceae archaeon
ACAGACAGGACATGGGAATTTAGATCCCATTGGAAAATCTATGAAGATATCCACCCTCTTTTCCTGGTGATCGAACTTTATTTCCTTGATGATCCACGGTTCCTCCAGACCTGGAAGTCTCCTGAACAGTTCCTCCGAATTCATATAATGTAAATGAATGAGGGTTATTATTTACCCCCAAAGAGTTCAAGAGAACCTAAATTATTATACGCATAACTGTATGTGGAGTTATGGAAAACTCTTACAGCGTACTGATCATAGGTGGTGGAAATGCTGGACTTTGCGCAGCATTGTCTGCAGCCGAACATACGTCTGATATTCTTCTGGTAGAAGCTGCTTCTAAACCTGAGAGGGGAGGTAACACGAAGTACACAAGAGATATCAGATATTCGCACGACTTTGACAGGTATACCACCGGCGAATATCAGGATGATGAGTTTGTAAACGATGTAATTCATGTGACTAACAACAATACAAATGTGGAGCTATTGAAAATGGTTGTTTCGGAATCACGCAATATACCTTCCTGGCTTCAGAGCAAGGACGTCTTAATTCATAAGGCTCTGAAGGGAACTCTGCATCTCGGGAGAACCAATTTGTTCATGTTTGGCGGTGGAAAGGCCATGATAAATAGATATTATGACACTGCCGATAAATTGGGAATAAAGATTGAGTACAACACGAAATGTACAGACCTTGAATTCTCGGGAAACAGAGTTACAAGTGCCTCCTTAACGGGCCCTGAGGGAAACCGCACCGTTAAAGTTAGTTCTGTTGTCGTAGCATCTGGGGGCTTAGAAGCTAACCTTGAGTGGCTGGGCGAATATTGGGGTAGAGCAACTGACAATTTTATTGTACGGGGGACACGGCATAACAGAGGCGAATTACTGCAGGTGTTGCTGAGGCATAAGACAAAAACTATAGGCGATTTAGGCCAATTCCACAGTGTAGCTGTTGATGCAAGGTCTCCCAAGTTCGACGGGGGCATAGTAACAAGAATAGACTCTATACCCTACAGTATCACGGTAAATCGGGATGGAAATAGATTTTACGATGAGGGGGAGGATTTGTGGCCAAAAAGGTATGCAGTATGGGGAAAACTCATTGCGGAACAACCCGGCCAGTTGGCGTTTTCAATAATTGACTCCAATGCCATAAATCTATTTCTTCCGACAGTGTTTGAACCAGTAAAGGATGACACCATTTCCGGGCTTGCCATTAAGCTTGGAATCAGTCCTGAAAATTTGTCACACACAGTGAGGGAGTACAACCAGTCATTGAAAAGCAAGTGCACCTTTAACCCTGGAAAACTTGACGATTGTTCAACCTCAGGGCTCGCCATTCCGAAAAGTCACTGGGCCATCCCAATTGATTCACCTCCATTTTATGGCTACTCCTTCAGGCCAGGAATTACGTTCACTTATTACGGGGTGAAAGTAAACTCAAAAGGTAAAGTTATTTCAGAGGATGGCAATCCGAACGAGAATCTGTTCGCAGCAGGGGAGATCATGTCAGGCAATATATTGTCCGAAGGCTATCTGGCAGGTTTTGGACTTACCATAGGAACCATATTCGGTATTACTGCTGGAAAGGAGGCGGTATCGGTCGTCAGAAACTAAAGCCCTCAAGATAGAGGGATATGATAATCTGATAAAAGAAGCGGCCAGGCAGCTTACAATCTGCAATGCATGCAGGTATTGCGAGGGATTCTGTCCTGTATGGGATGTGATCGAATACCGAAGAGAATTCAAGACAGCAGACGTTGAGTATGTATCTAATCTGTGCCACGATTGCGGTCAGTGCTTTGACGTCTGCCCCTATACTCCTCCAAACGAATTTTCCGTCGACATCCCAAAAATACTTGGTGAGATAAGGATGGATACCTACAAGAGATATGCAACACCACGAAAAATGTCCTCGTTTTCCGGTTCTAGGATAGGGTTTACTCTTATGTTATTTGGATTTTCATTCCTGGCGTTATTTATTATTTATCTGAGTTCGGGCAATTACCTACGAATTTTCATGGCCATATCTGGACCTGGTTCGTTCTACGTAATATTCTCCAACGCTATCCTGGACATAGCTGGAACGCTGATCTTGTTTTTTGTGGTCTTAGCCTGGTTCGTTTCCGGAAAGAAATTTCTAAGAGAGATTGGAGGGCCTTCTGATATTGGAATGTACGACTTAATCAGAGCGTTCTTCGATTCGTTTGGTGAGAAATGGTTCAGAGGTGGAGGTGCAGGTTGCAATTATCCGCACAGAGATGAGAGGGGATCATATAAGAAGATGATGACTCATTCATTGGTGCTTTACGGCTTCTTACTTGATTTTCTGGCCACTACATCTGCTTTTGTTGAGCAAGATATTTTCCACGTGCTACCTCCATATCCAATCTTAAGCATGCCGGTAATAAGTGGAATAGCTGGTGGGGTTATGCTGATAGCCGGGACTTCCCTCTTCCTGATTTTTGATCATATCAGCAGTTCCGAGAAAAAGATAAATATGACCCCTATTGACAGGACGTTCTTAGTTGCACTTCTTCTCACAGCATTCACTGGACTTCTAGTCCTTGGGTTTCGGAACACAAGCCTCATGGGTACACTGCTTTTGATACATCTCTCCATGGTCTCAGTTCTTTTCATTTCCGCACCATATGGGAAATTTGTGCATCTTGTTTACAGGTTCATCTCCATAGGTCAGTATCATCTGGAGAAGAGGCTACACGGAGACTGAAGTAATTGGAGTGAAATTATTTAATGTTATTTGGGATCAATCAATAGGAAATGGGGAACTGGAATATGGCCGGAAAGACCTTGGCCGAGAAAATATTTTCGAGAACATCTGGAACCGAATCCAGAGCCGGTGATTATGTGTTTGCAACACCTGACCTTATCTATATGCATGATGTCCTTGGACCCCTTGCAATCGATTCGCTGGTTAAGATGGGACTAACAAGGCCGAATTACAGAGGCAAAATAATATTCGTTTTTGATCATATATTTCCTCCAAAGGACGCGGCCAGCGCCAACAATATTTTAACTATGAAAAAATTCGCAATCAATCTAGATATAGAAGTTATACGGGAGGGTGAGGGTATTGAGCATACTCTTCTGGTTGAGAATGGCAGTATAGCCCCAGGAATGTTTGTGATTGGTACAGACTCTCATACAGTTACTGCTGGCGGAGTTGGTGCAATGGGCATAGGCATGGGTTCCACAGACATTGCTGCTACAATGGCTCTTGGTCAAAACTGGTTCAGGGTGCCTGAGACCATACGGACCACACTTCAGGGAAAACTGGGCAGGTTTGTTTCTGGCAAGGATGTGGTTCTAGAACTCCTCAAGATTCTTGGCCCTGACGGTGCAAACTATAAAAGTATAGAAATCAGTGGTCCCGCGATGCCAGCCATAGGAGTCGACCAGAGACTTGCTATTTCTAATATGACAGTTGAGGCTGGAGCAAAATGTGGAATCATCGTAGCCGATCAAGTTATAAGCAGTTATTACAATGAAATGAATATTCATCCAAATATAGAAACGCCTGACGAGGACGCACGTTATGAGAGGAAGATTGGCATCGATCTTTCCATCCTGACACCTAAAATATCTGCGCCATATTCCCCTGCAAACGTACACGATGTGGGAGAATTTTCAGGCACCAGAATAGACCTTGCTTACCTGGGCAACTGCGCAAATGGAACCATAAGTGACCTGAGAGAAGCGGCACAGATCCTGAAAGGTAATAGCGTAGCGAAACATACAAAACTCATAATAGTCCCGGCTTCACGTAAAATATTCAAGATGGCCCTAGATGAGGGACTTATTAAAATATTCTCAGATTCCGGTGCAATCATCGCACCGTCAACCTGCGGAGCATGCGCCGGGCTCCACATGGGAGTACTTGGAAAGGGAGAAACTGCAATAACAAACACAAACCGCAACTTCCGAGGAAGAATGGGAGACCCGGAAAGCCAGGTGTTTCTGGCAAATTCGTTTGTAGTAGCTTTATCTGCGCTTGAGGGTCATATAACTAATCCGGAGGAGTCAATGTGACTGGAAGAGTATTTATTTTCGGAGACAACATAGATACTGACATAATTGCTCCAGGAGGATTCCTTCATCTGGGGTTAGATGTTTTGAAACTGCATTCAATGGAGGCCGTAGATGCCAATTTTCATGCTGAGGTAGGTCAGGGAGACATACTTGTCGCCGGGCGCAATTTTGGAGGAGGTTCATCCAGGGAGCAGGCTCCCTTGGTGCTGAAAGAACTCGGCATAGAAATTGTACTATCCGTGTCCTTCGCCAGAATATTCTTCAGAAATGCAATCAATGTAGGATTAATGATAAGCACCATAAGTGAGGAAGAATATCGCTATTTTCAAAACGAAAAGACAGCCAGGTATGATCCAGTGAGAGGATTGGTAAATCTGGACATAAACCATCAGACCGTTGAAATCGAACAATTTGGAGAACCTTTATCGAGCATAATCTCCGCTGGTGGACTTGTGAACTACGTGAAGATGAGACTGAAGATGCAAAATGACGGGTAAAATAAATCCTCGGATACCCAATATGTGAGCCTTCTCATGACCTTAATTTCAAGAAAAAATATTTGAATGGATATTCTGTCCATCCTTCGTTAATTGTACAAAAAAAGAGGATTTATGGATTCGTTCTATACAGCGATTTCTTCTACAAACCTCTGAGTGGATTTTGGACCCATGAGAACAAGAACAACTATAACAATAGCGACAAGTATCCATACAAACGCAAATATCCCAGATGCGTTATGAGGTCCTATAAATGTCGCGATAAACAAAACCAGAATAGTTGTAGAAATCCTGCTTATGGAATACACAAATCCTGCCCCTGTCGTCCTGACTCTGGTAGGGAAAATCTCAGCATTATACTGGTGCAGGAAGTTTGAGAAGTTCCACAGCATGAATGCAGTTATGAATCCAAATATTATTGCCTCGTCCAGACCGTGTATCACTGCGAAAAATGTTCCAAATACACCACCAAGAATCGCGAATAATATAATACCCCATTTTCTCTCAATCTTATCGATGATGAATATGTTGAAGATACTTCCAACGAGGAAACCTGAGAATATGACTGCTGCAGCACCCAGTGGGTCGCTTGACGGATATGAAACGCTAACGAGGCCAGGAGCGAATGTCACAAAACCATAGAATATTCCTGACTGAAAGAACATGAATATGGCCATCATGATCGTTGTGTTTCTTACATCTGGAGCGAAAATGTCCTTATAATTAGAGATTTTAACAGGGGCCTCAATTTTATCTGTAACTGGGGGAAGCTCATTCAGGCCGGTTTCTCTCTTCACCTCAGCTTCAATATCATCCATCATCTTCTTGGCCTGGTCCATCTTTCCATGAGTAGCCAGCCATCTCGGCGATTCCTTCAGTCTGAATCTTATGAGCCACACCAGGATACCGGCAATGCCCATGAACCACAACGGTATTCTGAATGAATAGTAACCAACTTCGTGACCGATCAAGCCTCCAAGCGGACCAATACCCTTTGTTATGGATGTTATATAGACTATCAGGGGTGCTGCTGTAACTGCTATTGTATATATCAGTGCAAGCCAGGCTCCTCTTTTCTTCCGTACAAACATCTCCGTACCGTAACTATCAACTAGAGGGAATTCTCCACCGACTCCTATTCCGCCGATCAAGATAAATATACTAATAAGCTGCCATGAATTCATGAACCCCGCAATTATCATGCCAATTCCAAATACCAACTGGTTTGTCAAGAAAACTGCTCTTCTTCCACGTGTATCTGCGATTCTTCCAAACAAGATCGACCCTATAAATTCACCTGCAAAGAAAAAGGCAGGTACTGCATAGGCAGACAGGTCCCCCGACAGTCCATAATATGCAGCCACGAGCGTAAGAATAGCTCCATTTCCCAATAACATCAGGCTTTCCGCCCACTCTCCGCTCGCAAGCATCAGAGCGAATTTTATGTGAAAAGCGCTGTACGGCAACCTTTCCAGTCTTCCCGCTATATTTTCTTCGTCACTACTGTTTACGGCCATTGTAAGTATTAACCGCATCACACTATATTAACTTAGTATCTAACCGGTTAGTACCTCTACGAGTCGCTGGGTTCTTAGGGGCGGCACAGTTTATCAGAAATTCAATTTGCGCATTTTGAGTTTTCATTGGAATCATTATACCTGAACCAATACTTCCCTACCCTATGTAACCGTTTTTCTGCCACTGAATTTGGCAAGAACTATTGCAAGCAGTGCAGTCCTTGATGGGATCGAGAGAATATCCGCATATTCTGAGCTAGAGTGCGCACCGGACCCAGCTGCCCGCATTCCATCAAGTATTGCCATTCCAAATGGTGAGAGAATATTTGCGTCACTTCCCCCACCAACGAAAACGTCCTCTATAACAAGCCCTGTGGTTTTCCCTACTTCCCTGACCCTTTCCATCAGCGCCTGTGTCTTATCGTTCTTTATCATAGGAAGTCCATTAATTCCTCCAGAAACAGAAATTTTTGCCTCCGAATTGCTTGGCTTAAGGTTTCGAAATGCATCGTCAACTTGCTTTGCCTCGATCATGCGCTGCTTACCCTAACATCCACACCGATGGATGCGTGATCCGGAACGACGTTCGTTGCAGTACCTCCTGAAATTGTCCCTACATTTATTGTGGTTCCATTCGCTACTGAGCCGACCAATACAGGATCGGCATCTATTGAGTATTCTGAACAGTACCTCCTGATCTTGTCAGTAACATCCGAAACAAGTTATGCGATTTTAGCCTGCTCAACACTATCGGGTTTGTACTTCTGGAACAACTTTCCGTAATCAATCATTGCCCGGTCAGATCGATTATGGCCTGAGCTTGCTGGCCATTTGCTTTCTTGAGGGCTTCGATGGCTTTTTCCCGGTTTACTCCAGTCTGATCAATAACAAGCCGGAGATCGTCCTTATTGTATTGCGGGACTGTGATTTCCTTCTCGGCGGCTGATTTCGGGACTTCCTTCATGTTACCGACGATCTGGAACGTTTTTCACCTCTTGCCTCTATCATCATAACCTGCGCATTGGATATTACGTAATCTTTGGTTGTTCCCTTAAGTATGACAGTTTTGACGTCGGACATCTCGTTGGATTTGATGCCCATCTGAGCCATCATTCGCTTCATTTCCCTGGAATTCATCTATTAAATAAACCTCAGGAATATAGAGGTTAAAGCCTTGATAGCCGAGTTGGGAGAGCGTCACACTGAAGATCTGAAGGTCGCTGGTTCAATCCCGGCTCAAGGCATTTTTAACCTAGTTTTAAGGTCGAGGTATCATATATATGCTCTTGTGTTTGAAGCAAATCTGTAGAAATATCAGTCGAAAATAGTTTTCATTATTTTCCTCTCCGCGTTCCTGAGATGATACAGTAGGGTCGGTTTTGAAAGATTGTTGTCCTTTTGCATTAGTTCCAGATTGTACGTCCTAGGCCATTCAAAGAAACCCTGTTTATAGGCCGTTTTGATGAGGGTTCTTTCAGTTGGTGTAAGATTCATTGAGGTTAAGATTCCCCACTTCTTAGGCACGCCTGAAACAAACTCGTTTCCCCTGACTCTATTATAAAAGAAGTCCTCTGTGTGATTCCTTTTTCCAAGAAATTCCTGTAATTTGCCGGAAGACCTATCTGATAATGTTACAAAATTGAATATTTCTCGCCCGTCTCTTGCCAGTATCGGGAAGATAGGTATTGATCCACTTTCTATTATGGAACTCATCACACCATGACCATGTTTTACCCCCTGTATCATAATTATTTCTTTCTCCACGTATATTTTATGAGAAATGAAATCCTTTGTAATCATGTGCTCAACGCCATCCAGGTGAGTGGCATTTGCAATGGAGAATACGTAATTCAGATCTTTATCCAGAGGGTATACATATACAGATATAACCGTTCCTTCAAGATCTCCGGCTAATGAAGCTAAACTACAGTTGCTGCTTATGGTGAAATTCCCTGAAATCATTCACCTTATACATTGACAAGAGTCCTTATTAAGTTTTGTCATCTAGGCCATAATCTTCCCCAGAGGCCGTACGGGATCCTTCTGTTAATTTTTCAACATATCCAAGTTCGCGGATAATTTCCTCGTTGTTCGAACCGAGTGCCGGAGGATCTCTGATATTAACTCCGCCACCCGGGAGAGAGGGTACTCTCAACTTAAATCCCAAATAGTTTTCCTCTACCAATTTTAGGATAGCCTGTTCATCTCTGAGGAGTTCCCATGGCTTCTTTAGGATAGAAAATGGGACGTTTATGCGCTCTAGAAGACTAACTAAATCTGCCTCATTCATTTTCGTTGTTTTTTCTGAAATAATAGATTCGAGTTCTGCTCTCTTCTGGAATCTCCCCTCATTCTTTTCTAGATCAACCCTTTCACATATGCCCAGCCCGATCTCCTTGCAAAATGTTTTCCATTGGCTGTCTGTAGTTACTGCAATAAATACCTGTTTACCGTCTTTTGTGCCGAAAAAATTATAGATAGCCCATGCAAATCCTTCCTCGTTCAAGGGCTTGAGTTCTCTCCCGTTGATCTGGTATGTTGCAATATGCTGTCCCATGAAGAACATGGCTGTTTCAAAAAGTCCAATATCAATTAGTTTTCCATTCCCTGTTTGTTCGCGCTCTAGCAGAGAGTGAAGCGCCTGGATAACCCCGAACATGGCTGCACCCATGTCAACTATTGATCCACCAAGCCGCATGGGTCTCCCCGTCAACCCGGTCATATACGCAATCCCACTGTGTATTTCTATTGGAAAATCAAGCGACTTCCGCCTTTCCAGCGGGCCAGAACCATATCCCTTTATGGAAACATAAATAATCCTGGGATTATGGTTTGATAAGGTCTCGTATGACAAGCCCATTCTCGCCATGGCTCCGTAACCCAAGTTGTCGATAATAATGTCGGAAGTCCCAACAAGCTTAAGAAATACCTCTTTTCCTTTCTCACTGCCCAGATCGAGTGCAAGACTTCTCTTGTTTCTGTTATAGAATGGAAATGCCCCTGAACTTGATTCTGTCAGCCTCCTTGCGATATCACCTTCGTTGGGTCTCTCTATTTTTATCACATCATAGCCAAGTTCGGAAAATATCAGACCTGCCGAAGGGCCAGCGACAATGTGACCTATCTCAATTACTCTTACCGTTGAATTCACCAACCATTTTGATTATCTGATCACTCGTTACACATTTTCCTGTCTGAGAGGAGAGATCCTTCACTTGCTGTAATACCTTACTCACAACCTCTTCGTTTGCTTCCATTTTGTAACCTTCCAAAACTCGCTTTATCATGGACTTTCCTGCATATACATTCAGACTCATTTTAGTGCCTGTGAAAACTCCAGAATACGCAACATGAGTGCCGGCAGTGTTTGTCGAGATATTTTGACCAATTACCGGGAAATTCAGTATGAAGAACTCATTCCCTATCTTATCCAGCAGGATTTTCAAGATAAGTTCATAGGCTCTCTTAAGTGCATTAACATCAATTCCGGTGGTTATGCCTTCCGATTCTAGCAGGCTGTGTATTGAGGAGGTATCAGTAATTCCGTTCCTCTCCCCTATACCATAAATGGTTGTATCCAAATGATCCGCCCCGCCTTCAAACGCAGCAAAAGCATTCGCTGTAGCGCCGCCCATGTCATTGTGGCAATGCGCCTCTATTTCACAGTCCAATGATTTCCTGGCTTCAGTGAATAGATTTCTAACCCTTCGTGGAGTGCCCGACCCTGTAGTGTCCGGAAGTTGAACGATATCTGCCCCGGCCTGAACTACAAGTTTTGCAATTTTGATCACCTCGCTGAGGTCATTTTTCATAACATCGACCACTGCAACTTCCAGAACCTTTCCTTTTTTAGACGCATATTTGATTGCGTCAATAACTTCCGGTAAATTTTCCAGTTTAAATGGTAAATGCAAAGAGATATTTGCCCCAGTTTCATCAATGCGATCAATATCTTCTCTGGTTGCGCGACCAAGAGCAAATGGTTCTGAAAATATATTTTCAGATACTATCTTCCTGGTAACTTCGACCTCAGATACATGCGCAGGCGGGTACGATATCAAAGCCCTTTTTATTCCGGAGTCCCTTACGATTTTTGCAATTTTAATTTTTTCATCCATGGTGAAAGCAATCCCCGGGGTCTGGAGTCCCTCTCTCAGTGTATCATCGGTAATCATACTTCCCCATACTCCATAAATATTATAATTTACTATCTAACCCGTTAGATTGGCATTATCTTGGAATGGGCGCTCAACAACCCCGCATTAAATATATTATACGCATAACTGTATGTGGAGTTATGGAAAACTCTTACAGCGTACTGATCATAGGTGGTGGAAATGCTGGACTTTGCGCAGCATTGTCTGCAGCCGAACATACGTCTGATATTCTTCTGGTAGAAGCTGCTTCTAAACCTGAGAGGGGAGGTAACACGAAGTACACAAGAGATATCAGATATTCGCACGACTTTGACAGGTATACCACCGGCGAATATCAGGATGATGAGTTTGTAAACGATGTAATTCATGTGACTAACAACAATACAAATGTGGAGCTATTGAAAATGGTTGTTTCGGAATCACGTAATATACCTTCCTGGCTTCAGAGCAAGGACGTCTTAATTCATAAGGCTCTGAAGGGAACTCTGCATCTCGGGAGAACCAATTTGTTCATGTTTGGCGGTGGAGGACGCTGTCATGAGGGCGTTTGGCGATGACGTTCCAGAAGTTCTGGTACTGAGGACAGACAACGGACCTCGGTACATAGCTCGGCAGTTCAGGAGATCTATGAACCTGCTGGGAATATCCCTGGAGTACATCCAGAAACATACACATGAAGACAACGGTAACATTGAGTCGTTCCACAGTTCACTCAAGACCGACTACGTCTGGCCCTTCGAATTCAGCGATTACAGAGAAGCATCATTTGCCATAGAGAAAGCGTTCACGGATTACAATGAGAAGAGGCCACACTCCTCTATTGACTATCTCCCTCCCAGGGAGTTCAGGATGAAGTCCCTGGATGACCAGTCATTCAGGGAAGACTATACCAGAAAACTCGAGGCGAGAATAAATGAAAAATGAGCAAAAGTGTTACGAATTTAAGGGTAGCAGATCATTCTGTTTATTCTGCCTGAAGTATAAGACCTTGAAACGATATCAAGGTCTTCCATAATTCCGATTGTAGAAATTTATCCGCGAATTCCGGGAGCCTTATCATATGCTGAATTCACTGCTTTTTTTTAACAGTGGCATAATAATGTCCGGTTATCTTGTATTTTCTGGCAGTGTTATATAGCGTCCAAAATGATAGTATAGCAAATTGCTGT
>JBBYJL010000041.1:0-11378 GCA_043196285.1 Thermoplasmataceae archaeon
CCCAGGGTTTGCCTTCAATTTGCTGTCCAGTTCTCTTTTAATCCGATCTGCAGGTATCGTCTTTGCAATTTCCTTCACTTCTGAAACGTCTGGATGCGTTATTGCACCCCAGAGGCACGCGACGGTGCAGTTGTTGCAACCCACCATGCAGTTTTCAGGATACATGACCACTGCCTTACGCTTTTCGAAATCATAACCAAACACATTCCTCTTCTCGCCGCAGGTGACAACGCACATGCCGCACCCTGTGCATCTGTCCTCATCTATCACAGGTTCCGAGTGAATGCTGGATCTGGGCATACCATGCCAGACAGCAAAAGGATTTTTTGCATTATTTTCAGTCATTACGTATCGCCTCCAGTTTTACAGAATGATCTGGAAAATTCTTTATCCTTGCCGAAAGTTCTTCCTTCACTCTTGGAAAAATCTTGTATTTGAATATCTCGCCTTCGACGAACTGCTTTGGATCTGCAGGGAATGTAATAGCATCTTCCGGGCAGAGTTTTCCACAGGTTGTACAGCCTATCACGCATTTACCTGGGTTTTGAACCAGTGGTTTTTCAACATCATGATCCCATCTGAATACATCGTTGCCACAGGTCAAGACACACATTCCACAACTGTTGCACCTGCTCAAGTCTATTGCAGGGTACCATTCAAGCAACCCCCTTTCAACGCCATGCCATGAGCCTTTATTATCCATATATTATCAGATTAGCATATGTGAATATACAATTAAATGAAACGCCTAATATCTTGGACAGACTTCATCAGAGATCGGTTGATCTGTTTATTTGGGCTAATCAAAACTAAATTCCCACCTATCAAGCAAGTTATCCAAATCAAATTGAACGGACTGTGTTTCACATAATCGTGATCTACCCCAGCTATCACAGGCGGTTTCCCGTTTTAACGACCGGATTTGTCATTGCATGTATTAAATCGTTAAATCTAGAAAAACATCGCAACAAACTTATTATATCGCTGTACTTTCTCGTGTTGTTCTATGGGCAGCATAAGACCTTCAAATATAAAAGCGATCGCGGAATCTTTAGTGGAGAGTACTCCAGAGGCATTCAGCAAGGATTTTTACAAGAACCGTGATTATGTAAAGTTGAGGATAACTGGTGTATCGAAGAAAACTATGAATGCAATTTCCGGTTATGTTACCAGATATATGATAAAAAAGGAATCTAGACTAAAAAAGGAAATGGAAGATTATACCCCCAATTGATATGCTTATTTAATAATCCAATACGAGTTACTTCCTGTACCGTTTTGATAACATAATAAAAAGTCCTGACGTGTTCCATATTTCTTATTTTTAGTGGCTGTCATGAACTCCGGAAAGTTATAAATTGCTTACGAACATAATGGTGTGATATTCATGCCAGACGCATTTATTGTTAGCGCCAAGAGAACTCCCATTGGAAAGTTTGGAAAATCATTTACAAAAATTCGTGCGGTTGAACTCGGTGGCAAAGTCATCAGGGCAGTACTGGATGAGTCAGGAATTGATCCAGGCGTTGTAGAGGAAGTCATCATGGGTAATGTAATACAGGCTGGCAATGGACAGAATCCAGCGGGACAGAGTGCAGCTCTTGCCTCTTTACCTGACAAGGTCATAAAGTATACTGTAAACTCTGTTTGCGCATCCGGCATGCTGGCTGTTGAAAACGCGGCGAGGGAAATCAAACTCTCTGAAAAAGATATAATAGTCGCGGGCGGAATGGAAAACATGAGCGATTCTCCATTTCTCCTGCCATCCGATCTCAGGTGGGGGCCGAAACAGCTCCTTTTCAAGAATTATAGAATAGATGATTCCATGTTACGAGACGGCTTGCTGGATTCCTTTTATTACGAACACATGGGTGTCTCAGCCGAAGGTTCTGCAAGAAAGTACGGAATAACAAGACAGCAGGCAGACGAATATTCATTCAGAAGCCAGAGCCTTGCACTCAAGTCAACTGAATCAGGAATGTTCAGGGACGAGATCATCGAGACCGATCAGCTTAAGAAAGACGAGGGCATAAGAAAAACCACCATGGAAGACCTCGCAAAACTGAATCCTGCATTTGACAGAAACGGCATCCTGACTGCGGGAAATTCCTCCCAGCTCTCTGATGGGGCATCAGCAATTTTAATGATGTCTGAAAAGTCAATGGATGAGTATGGTCTCAAGCCGTTGGCTAGAATTGAGGCATACAGCCAGGCCTCGCTGAACTCAAGGGATTTCGTCGAAGCACCGATTCCTGCAACAAGAAAATTGCTAGAAATTACTGGAAACAAGATTGATCATTACGACCTTGTTGAACATAATGAAGCTTTCTCTGTTGCCTCGATAATCGTACGCGATCAGCTGAAGATCGATCCAGAGAAATTCAACGTTATGGGTGGTGCCATTGCAATGGGACATCCTCTGGGAAACAGCGGATCAAGAATCATTGTTACGCTTATTCACGCCCTGATCAACAGGAAGTTGAAGACGGGACTTGCGACCGTATGTCATGGAGGCGGTGGGGCGCATTCCCTTTCCCTTGAGATAATCTGAGGTGGTAGTGATGCAGTATAATTACATTACATGTGAAGAAAATGACGGGATCAGGATTTTGACAATCAAAACCGCATCGGACCTGAACCCGCTTGACGTCGAGACCCTTGAAGAAATAAAGAGTTGCATATCTGAATATAATGGTAAAACGGTAATAATTACTGGTTCAAAGAAAGCGTTCTCAGCAGGAGCTAATATAAAGAAGTTCGTTGGATTGGAACCGGCAACTGCATACGATTTTGCCCGGCGTGGGCATGCAGTCATGGACTTTATATCCCAATATGATGCACCAGTGATTGCTGCAATAAATGGATATGCCCTTGGTGGTGGATTTGAGCTTGCCCTTGCATGTGACTTCAGGATCTGCAGTCCCGGTTCAAAGTTTGGGTTGCCGGAAATCACTCTTGGGATTCTGCCGGGGTGGGGAGGCACGCAACGCCTGACCAGGATCGTTGGAGAAACCATAGCACTCGATATGGCAGGATCTGGAAGATATATTAGTGCCGAAGAAGCCCTGAAATATGGTCTAGTTACAAGCATAGTGGATGATCCCCTTATTTTTGCAAAGGAATTTGCAAAGAGATTCTCTGGTAGCGCACCCATTTCGTTTGGGCTCATCAAGAAACTGATTCGGAACTATGATTCTGACCTCATGAAGCTCGAAAAGGACTATTTCGGAAAAATATTTGAAACAGAAGACAGCAAGGAAGGGGTGAAGGCTTTCCTTGAAAAAAGGAAACCATCATTCACTGGTAAATGAACTTACCAGAACTTATGGCACTTCAGTCGGTTTTCTTCCCTGGGCAAACAAGGACTGGAATTGTTGACTGTTTCACTATTTCACTGCTAACCGAACCAAGAATGACCTTACTCAGTCCGCCGAGTTTTCTTGTACCGGTAAATATCATATCAACACCTTTTTCCTCCGCGAATTTCACGATCACGGACGAAACCTGCTGTCCACCGGAATCAACAGATACAAATTCGCAAATATCTTTGTTATCACCTATTACCTTTTCAGCGATACCGGATAAAGCTGCCGCCACCTCCTCCTGATTCTCAAAAGCTGATACCGGTGTATATGATTCAAAGGAAGTACTGGATGCCATAATCGCTGGCTTTACGTATAAAATATAATAGTGATCTATTGTATCCTTGAAGTTCAGTGCAAACTGAAGCGCCGACTTGCTTGGATCAGAACCATCGAAACAAACTATTGCTTTCATGACATAGTTACATGAAATTTTTCAAAGATAAATGTTTGCATGTTTTGACATTGTCAGAATTTAGTTGATTTCTCATTAGCTCAAACCGCTATTATGATTCTGATTAATGTGTGTTTAGAACTTGTCAACTAAGAAATGACAATCTCGTTATTCCTTTATTTTCAGTTCTTTTACGTTCTCCCACTTCTCTCAACATCCAAAAATACTAAAAAATAAAAAATTAAGCTCTATTCTGCCTGTTTCATAATAGCGTCCCGATAGTTGTGTACTTACACCTGCAGATAGGAAGTCACATAGAAATGGTACAAGGAAAAGGACATTGAAGACTGTTGAAGGCAGCTTGGAATTGAAAAAGCCGATCTTACTTCGCTGAACGTAAAGTTAGTGAGTGAAGAACGCAGAACGCAATTATCTTTACACACTGGAACAATAACTTGTTACTGTCTTACAAATAAAAGAGAAAATACTCTTCAATTTGTTTATCTGTGAATCCATGAATGCTTTTTTTCTCCGATATCCATGAATTCTTCCAGCAGTTCCCTCTGCCTAGATGTGAGTTTCTTCGGCACAGTTACCTGTACTGTGACATGGGCATCTCCTCTGCTTGAAGTATTCATTCTGTAAAATCCTGCGCCTTTTATCTTGATAACTTCCTCAGGCTGTGTTCCTGGAGGGACCTTCATTTTAAAGGTATCCCTGAAGATGGTTACATCTACCTCTGTTCCAAGTGATGCTTCCGGAAACGATATTTCCCATCTCAGGTATATATCATCTCCAGATCTTCTGTAGCCAGGTTCTTCGTCAACGGTCAGCACTATGAACATGTCACCACTTCTTCCATTGTGTGACTGACCTTTTCCTTTGTACCGAATCTTCAGATTATTTGGAGCACCTCTGGGAATGTTAAGTTCAATAACTTCTGTCTTGGGAACTGTACCTGTCCCTTTACAAACGGGGCAAACCTCCTTTGGCTTGGTTCCTTTTCCACCACAGTCTCTGCATGTTGTAACAGAGACCATCCTGAAGAATCCCTGTCCCTGCACAATTCTCTCTTGACCTGTGCCATGACACGTAGGGCACGTTATGGTTTCACCGTTCTTTGCACCGGTCCCGTTACACTCCTCGCAGGTCACATTGTGTCTGTATTTTACAGTTTTCTGTGTTCCGTAATATACGTCCTCAAGCGACACTCTTACCCTGATTGCAAGGTCGAGATCCGGTCCCTCATTTCTGAAACCGCTGAAGAAAGACTCTCCCGCATTACCGCCAAATCCACCGTTACCGAAGATTTTGCTGAAAAGATCCTCAAAATCTGAGTAATGGGTGAAGTCCTGCCAGCTGAAGTTTGAGCCGCCGGAGCTGAATTCAACATTTCCAGTGCGGTCATACATTGCCTTTTTATTTGGGTCAGACAATACCTCGTAAGCCTCGCTAATCTCCTTGAACTTCTCCTCGGCTTCCTTCTTGTTTGTAGGATTTGCATCCGGGTGATACTTTTTTGCAAGCTGCCGGTATGCTTTCTTTATTTCCTCCGGAGAAGAGTCCTTTGTTACGCCTAAGGTTTTATAGTAGTCCTTTGCCATAGTATTCATTTAGTTTCGTCTGCGTCGACTACATTATCATCCTGTTTTGAATCTGATGATGTTTCCTTTGTATTGGCATCCTGACTCTGGGAAGTCCCGTCCTGAGTGCCGGCCCCGGTTTCAACGGTCTCGGCATTCTGTGTTTCATACATCTTTGCTCCGACTTCCTGGATTTTTTTGCTTGCCTTTTCCATTTCATTTTTGATTCTCTCAACATCTTTTGCTTCAATGGCAGCCTTCAAATCGGCTATAGTGGCTTTGATTTCGTCCTTTGTTTTCTGATCCACTTTGTCTCCAGCGTCATTGAGAGTCTTCTCAACAGTGTACACAAGTGATTCTGCGTTATTTATGACCTCCACCTGCTCTTTCTTCTTTTTGTCCTCCTCAGAGAACTGTTCTGCCTCTTTCTTCATTCTTTCTATCTCTTCCTTGGACAGCTTGTTGGAAGCACTGATGGAAATGCTCTGTTTCTTACCGGATCCTTTATCCACCGCGGATACATTGAGAATACCGTTCACATCTATGTCGAAAGTCACCTCAATCTGGGGTATTCCCCTGGGGGCAGGAGGTATCCCTACGAGATTGAACATACCCAGAGATACATTGTCCTTTGCCAGAGGTCTTTCACCCTGAACAATGTGGACAGTAACAGCAGTCTGCATATCAGCCGCGGTGGTAAATACCTGTGATTTCTTGACCGGGATGGTTGTATTTGCAGGTATAAGTGGCGTAACAACACCTCCCAACGTCTCAATACCAAGAGTCAAAGGGGTAACATCCAGCAGCACAATATCCTTGATGTCACCCGAAATGACAGCGCCCTGAAGCGCTGCACCTATGGCAACGCATTCCATTGGATCAACTCCGCCTTCAACTTTCTTGCCAAAGTAATCCTCAACAAACTTTCTCACATATGGAATCCTTGTCGGTCCTCCAACTAATATTATCTTTGAGAGGTCCTCTTTCTTCAGCTTCCCGGAGCTGATTGCATTCTCTAGTGGTGCTCTAGCCCTGTCCACAATGGGCTTTATCAGGTTCTCGAATTCAGATCGGGTGATGTTCATTTGTACATGTTTTGGCTGACCATTTACAGATGTTATGAATGGCAGGTTTATTTCAGTTGTTAGTGTTGAGGAGAGTTCAATTTTTGCCTTTTCTGCTGCATCTCTCAACCTTATGTATGCCTGTCTGTCACTTTTAATATCCACACCCTCTTTCTCCTTGAATTTCTGATTGATGTAATTAACAAGTGCCTCGTCCATATCTGTTCCACCGAGCTGGGTATCACCAGCAGTAGAAACTACCTCAAAAAGACCGTCACCAAATTCCATGATGGTGACATCAAGAGTTCCTCCTCCCAAATCAAACACTAGTATTTTCTGCGATTCATTCTGTTTATCAATTCCATAAGCAAGAGAAGCTGCCGTAGGTTCATTTATGATTCTCTTGACTTCAAGCCCGGCTATCTGGCCTGCGTCCTTGGTAGCCTGTCTCTGGTTGTCATTGAAGTAAGCTGGAACTGTAATCACAGCTGCATTCACAGGCTCTCCCAGGAACTGCTCAGCGTCCTTCTTTATTTTTTGTAAAATGAATCCAGAGATTTGTTGAGGAGTATACTCCTTTCCAAAAATCTTATACTTGTAATCTGTACCCATCTTCCTCTTGGCTGCATAAACTGTACCTTCCGGGTTGAGAAGTGCCTGTCTTTTCGCGGGCTCTCCCACCAGTAACTGGCCATCCTTGGTGAACGCTACGTAACTTGGAAATGCCTTGCCTCCAAGTGAAACTCCTTCTGAGCTTGGAATCACCGTCGGTTTTCCAGATATAACTACTGCAGCTGCCGAATTACTAGTTCCCAAATCTATTCCTATTATCTTAGACATTTTTCATCACCTTTTGCTCACTATCACTTTTGACGTTCTAATGACCTCGTCGTTCAATAAGTATCCCTTCTGGATCTCGTTTTGCACTATACCGTCTTCACCATCATCTGACAATGCTACCACCTCATGCAGAAATGGATCATATTTTTTGCCATTCGAATCAATGCTCCTAAGACCAACCTTTGCAAGAGACTTATTCAGCATATCACTGATTGCCGCAAGAGAATGGTTCTCAGGATCTGCCCTGAGCCCTGCATCTATGGAGTCAAGAACTGGGAGAATGGCAACCATTATTTCTTTTCCTGCAACCTTCTTCATTTGCTCCTTTTCCCTGTCCTTGGCCTTAATCAGGTTCTCAAGGTCCGCTATCTGCCTCACCATAATATTTCTCGTCTCAATGTTTCCCCTTTCTATTTTTTCGATCTGGTCTTCGAGTTTTTTATATTTCATTCGATCCTTTTTAGTGCTAATCTGCTTGGAGGTCTCGAGCTCTTCCAGAAACGGTGGATAATCAAACCTCAATCTGGCGTTGAATCGGGTCATCCCTTGTAAATTTGTTCTTCTATATAAACATTGCTCGATCCGAAACACTTCACTGTCCACCAACAGTCGGAAATCACACATTACTTAAATTATTTCCGGAATTATGATTTGCCATAGAATTAGAAATATCACGAATATCCCAACAACGAACATAGTTTTGTTTATATTCTTCTCCGACGAAAAGTACTTAAATCTAGGTCTGCGAGAGGCGATCAGCAGTGTGTCTCTAAAAAACTGGCCACCATCAAAGACAAAGATAGGCAGTGCATTGGTCAATCCAAGTAGAAAGTTCATCCAGAATAGCCAGAAAAACAGGTTCACAGTGAACCAAAATACTACAGGGCTACCGACAGTAAAAAGCGAAACCACAGATGATGGAACCGGAGATAGACCCAGGAATGGGAGTGCAAGTGTTTCCAGCACCCCGTCCCTTGTGAACGAAAGGACCGAACCTCCGAAGATAAGTGTTTTCAGGCTGTTGATAGCCATTCCGTCTATGCCAAGATATGCCGGGGAAAACCCAATGAAACTCTCGGTCCTGTATGCGGGATTGTTTGCCAGGGGCGATATTTGTTCATAATACGAGTATGTGGACACCGTGGTAATATTGTATTTCTGGAAACTTTCTGAACCATTGGAATAATTCACGTTTATCATCTCTACAGGAATCGTTGAACCTGGTGCTATCGAATCCAGAGTACTTGTAACGTTATTCATGTTATATATAACGATGCCGTTTATAGAGTAAAATATCTGGCCTGTTTTAAGTCCAGACTTTTCTCCCGGGAAGCCGGGAACAAGGGATGTAATATATATGCCAGCGGGAATTCTTATTTTGGTAATGACGCCATTATGAAAGAAAGTACCATACTCGAGTGTACCCGGTGTTATTGTTCCATAATATTCAAGACTGGAAAAATTCTGTCCAGTGTAGTTTGCGTATGAAATTAGTTCACTTCCGTCACCTATACCGGCTGAAGTGACTGCTGGATTAGGAATGTTCTGGGTGATGTAAAGACCCTGGTGAATGGGCTGTGCAGATGGCATGAGCACTGCTACGAGGAAAACGAAGAATATTATGGAGAGGATAATGTTTGTCGCAGGGCCAGCTGCAAATATTCTTCTCCTCACCACCGGATCAGCTGCTGCCATCTGGTCTGGATCTGGTTCCACAAAAGCGCCAATGGGAATAACAAAAAACAATCCTCCGACCGATTTTACATCTATATTGTGTTTTCTTGCAATGACTCCATGCATAATTTCATGAATTACCACAGAAAATACCAGTGCAAAGGTCCCGTAGAACACAGGTATGAAAGGGTTTATCCCCGGTAGAATCAGGAAAGACGCTGCATTCGGTGCGGATGTTACCTTGATCTGAAGGGAAAGATAGGCTTCGTATAGAAGGAATGCTATTCCAAATATGAGAAATGAATACGTGGCAACAATAAAAAGCTTGGAAGTGAAATTCTTTGGTATTGCTCTGGAAAACTTATCAAGGAGTCCTCTGTTTTTTACCGCCTTTACCATTATTGCTGGACCATATAGTGAAAAATGCTTGCTCCTCTTAATGACAGGGCTTAGTGCTATAATGAGAAGCCCCCATAAAATCAATGCGAGGAGAAGTATGTAGAGATTGGAAATCATCTATGGGACAACTAAATATTCCTTATATCTTTTGTCACACAGCAAATTAAAGAGATATCACTTCTTAACACCAAAGTTCAATAAAAGAGATTCTCTGATTATTTTGTCTCTCCTCCCATTAGTGGCTTCGAGTTTTTGTTATTATATCAGTTTCGGACCGACGATGGGGTCTTATAGATTCTAAAATGAACATATAATAATCATTATGAATTGACATGCTCAATAAGCCCATACTAGTTTTCAAAAACGATTAAATACAATTAGATTATTCCAAACTGTGACGCATAATCAAAATCTGGTTATTGGGTTTTTTATAGCTGCAGTTATAATTGGCGTGATTTTCGATTTTATCCTGCTCTATCATTTCAGCCTTTTTTTTGGGAGCAATATTGGCTCTGACGCTGCCCCATTCATTTCCGCGTTCATGGCAACTGGCATTGCGTCAGGTGCCTTTACGATATCACTGGTGCTCTATCCTGTATTCAGGAAAGAGGACAAAACCTATAAATGGGAGGATTTCAGATGAATAAGCAGAGACTTGAGATATATTTCATGATCGCTGTACTTGTGATCCTTGTCGGATCGGCAGTTGCAAATTTTGGTACTATAAACGAAATATCTGAATCTATTTCGCATGATCCAACCAGTACAAACGTGAACGGTGGCACTGTAATACATGTCATTGGTCACCAGTGGGCCTGGACATTCGTTTATGAAAATAACACTTCCACCGTTAACGCATTCACCGTAACCGTGAATGAACAGGTGACGCTACTGGTTAATTCGACTGATGTCATTCACGACCTGTACATTCCACAGATGGATGTACAGTCGTATGCTGTTCCCGGGCAGACAAATGAGATTCAGTTCACCCCCACTCAAACAGGTACGTTCTTTTTTGAATGCGTTGAATACTGTGGGGAATATCATTATGAAATGAGGGGTTACATGACGGTGGTGAGCTGATTTGTCAGATTATGTCAGCTTCATGATAACTGTTGCTGTGATACTCTCTGCAGTGTCCATAGCATTGTTCGGTCTATATTACCTGATTGCGAGCCGCAAAAATGCCATCACAAAGGTTGCTGTTCAGAATGGGTATGATGATGTAAGACAGTATAGAAGAGATACTGCACAGAACAGGCATAGCATCATCAGCTGGAATATTTTCCTTGACGACGATGCCAGAAGCATGGGTCTCAGATATCTGGTCACAAGTATTCTATTCTTCTTTATTGCAGGCACGTTTGGGCTTACGATGAGACTGAGCCTCACGTACAGCACACCCACTCTCCTCACCCCTGACGCTTACAATGTTCTCCTTACGCAGCACGCAACACTGATGATATATATGTGGGCTGTAGGAAGTGCAATTGGCCTTGGTTACTTCCTTCTTCCATCCCACCTTAAATTATGGAGGGATACACGAGGAGGTTATGCCTCAGTGGCATACTGGCTCTGGGTTTTTGGTGCGGGACTGTTTCTCCTTTCCAGAGCTTCGTTCAGATGGTATATATACCCACCGTTGAGTCTCCAGCTGACACCTAATGGAGGAGGTTTATACGCATGGCTTGGTGTACTGGCGATGATTTTCATCTTTCTTGGAATAATGATTGCTAGTGTAAACATCCTTCAAATAATCCTGTTTGACAGGGAAAAGAACATGAAAATGGGAGAAATGTCGCTGTTTTCATGGTCAATATTCTTCACCGTCCTCATGATAATAGTTTCAGCCCCGCCTATTATGGTCGGGCTAGGCATGCTGTTTTATGATTATTTTACGCCTATTTTCTTCACAGCTGCAAACAGCGATGTGCTTGTTTTTGCAATACTTTTCTGGTGGTGGGGTCATCCAATAGTATACATAGCGGTCATTCCATTTTTCGGACTCATCTACGAATTGATTTCAAAATTCACGGACGCCAAGGTATTTAGTTATAGATCA
>JBBYJL010000042.1:0-11304 GCA_043196285.1 Thermoplasmataceae archaeon
ATGTTTGTCTTCTGTTTCCATCCGCTGTTGTGACCCATGACAATGGTATCTATCTCATTCTGTATTGATCAGTTTATGATGAACCTGCTGATCTTGTGCATTATGTCCTTCATCTTCCTTTTCCTTAACGCAAAGAGACGCCTTTCTCTTTTGGTCATGCAGTGAGTTCCGATCTGCCTGTCGCTGATTGATTTAATCCTTGAATGTTCGTTGAAGATATCTCTTCGAATACTTCTTCGGAATCGAGTTTTGCATTGCCAACCTCTGAAATGACAATTATTTCAGTCATGAATTTTTTGAACAGATAGCTAAACAGTTCGAATCCAACCCTGCTTAAACGATCCTTGTATGATATGATAACCTTCTCAACTCTGTTGATCATTATTTCATCAAGCATCTCAAAGAATCCTTTTCTCTTCTCAAACGAAATGCATGAAGCAACGTCAGAATATATTGCACTGATGGTATAACCATTCATGAAACACCACTGCTTCATCTGTTCTATCTGATTCTACATTAATAGTAAATAAAACCATCATTTATGTTTACCATACGTTTCTATAGGAAATACGCTTAATGTTTTCACCTGGCCGGCATTTTGATCTTATTCGGGATAATTAATTATATTATGGAATAAAGGATAAACCAAAATGGTATCGTCTTTGAATGGAAGACTGACAGGATCTGCGACTCTGAGGATTACAAATGAGGTCTCAAAGCTCACAAAGTCTGGAAAGAAAGTATATAATTTTGGCATAGGTGAACCAGATTTCACTACACCGCAGAATATTATCCGGTCTGCATTTGAGTATGCTGAGCAGGGAAAAACTCACTACACTCCGTCCAAGGGCATTATTGAACTCAGAGAAAAGATATCCAGGAAACTTCTCGAAAAGAACAAAATAAAAGCTTCTCCAGAAAACATAATAGTCACGCCATCAAAATTTTCAATATACATTACCCTTCTGGCCATTATCGAGCCGGGAGACTCTGTCATGCTGTTTGATCCTTATTATCTGACTTATCCTGACATAATAAGGCTAGCCGGCGGGAAAGTCATAACTGTGCCTACGGGCAAAAACTACGAAATTGATTTTGATCTTGCTCAGAAATTCATTAATCCAAGTGTCAAGGTTGTTATATTTAACAGCCCCACCAATCCCACAGGAAAGGTATATGATCCTGCAACAGTAAGGAAGCTCGCAGAATTCGTATCAAGAAACAACTTGTACCTGATTTCGGATGAAATATATGAAGAAATACTCTACGAGGGTACACTGCTTTCACCTGGGTCCATTCCGGAAATTGCAGATCGGACAATAACTCTTAACGGGTTTTCGAAAAGTCATGCCATGACCGGCTGGAGAATAGGATACATGGCAGCTTCAAAGGAGATAATTGATCTGGCTGACAAGATACAGCAAGCGACAATCACCTGCGATCCTTCAATATCGCAGTACGCAGCGCTCGAAGCTCTCTCTGATGAAGTGAACCCCAGGAGGATGAGGGACGAATTCCTCAAGAGAAGGGACCTGGTTGACAGTATTCTTTCGGAGGCGAAATCAATAGAATACTACAAGCCACAGGGCGCCTTCTATGTGTTTGTTGGATTCAGGAAAAAGACCGACACGAACGAATTGGCTGTCTCGTTGCTAAGAGAAGAGAGCGTCTCAACCACTCCGGGAAGTGCATTTGGTGAACTGGGAATCGGTCATCTCAGAATCTCATTTGCTGCGTCCACCGAGGATATTACCGAGGGACTGAACAGATTTGTAAGATATGTAGATCGGATGTAGGAAGGCACAAATTGCAGGATATTCAGATAAAAAAAGATATATTTCTTTCTGATCTTGGCTGCATCTACCTATCAGACATAAAGGCAGTTGTTGTATCAGACTTGCATTTGGGGTTTGAGGCAGAGATGGACCTGCACGGACTTTTCCTGCCGCATATGCAGAGGGATCACGTTGAATCTTCAATTGACATGATGATAGAAAGATATTCCCCGGAAAACATAATAATAAATGGTGATTTCAAGCATGAATTTTCAAGGAATCTGCCACAGGAGTGGGATGACATTATACACTTCATAGACAGGTATCAGCATGAAACAGATCTTACGTTCATTCGCGGGAACCATGACAATTTCCTGCTGACAATTCTTTCAAAGAGAAATTTGCCCTTGCTTGAAACTTTTGAGACGGAGAATTACTATATCTACCACGGTGACAAGGATCGTGATCTGCGGAAGACAACTATTCTAGGTCATGAGCATCCATCGCTTGTTCTTCGGGATGAAATAGGCGGGGTTCTCAAGATACCGGCCTTCGTTTACAATCCAGACTCATCCGTGATAATTACGCCCGCTCTAAGCTTCTTCTCATCAGGCACTGACGTCACTCAGTCCATAATGAGTGAGGAGCATTTCACACCTGTGCTAAAAAAAACTGATGCAAAAAGATTCAGGGTTTATGGGCTGACCGAGGAATTCGGGCTCGCCGATTTCGGTTTTCTTGGTGATCTTCAGGGGCCAAAAGGTGTCTCTTTTCCCTGACTATCTCTTCATAGAGATTATTCAGGAATCCATTTACAACACCATCATTGCTGCTCTTCACCATGTTCTTTAATGCAAATGTCTGTAGGGAGAGAAGCTTGTTCATGGAAGATTCAATCATCCTTCTTACAGACTTGTCGAAATCTTCCCCCTTGTGAATATTCTTTCTGAATTCCTCAATCTCTTCCTCCTCAATCATTCTTGAAGTTGTATACATCTCGCTGATAACGTCCTCTGCAAGCAGATCAAGGAGTTTGCCTTTGATATTTTCCATTTCCTCCTTTATTAAGATGTCAGCCTTCTCAACCTCCTCCCTCTTCTTGATCTGGTTTTCACGCAGTATTCTGTTAAGGCTCTCAAGCCTGAGAATCCTGATTGAGGGGATTTCATCAGCAGAATAGTCAATGTTAGGCGGAAAAGAAATGTCGACAAAAAATTTTGAACCAGGATCTCCACGGATCATCTGGTCATTTATCAGCGGAACCTTTGAGGACGTGGCAGTGATAACTATATCTGATTCACGTATGGCACTAACGAGTTCTGAAGGAGGTCTGTAATCAACTTTGTATTCTGCCATTATCCTCCTTCCAGGATGGGCAATCACAATCAGCCTACCCGGAGACTCCTTCTCAAGGTATTTAACAAGATCGGTACCCATTTTGCCTGCACCCACTACTGAGACTGTCCTTCCGGCTATACCGAACTCCTGATGAAGTATATCTGTCACCAGAGAAGGTATTGAAACTTTCCCCTCAGAAATCGCAGTTTTTTCCCTGACTAGTTTACCCACGCTTATTGCCTTCCTGAAAATCAGGGATAGGAATTTCCCGACGTATCCTTTCCTGGTGTAAAGATCAAATGCATCCTTGACCTGTCCCAGGATCTCCCCTTCACCCACTGACATGGACTCAAGGCCAGAAGAAACTCTGAAAAGGTGATTAATCGCGCTCTCACCCTTAAGAACTGAATGTGGAGGCACTACAAGGTTGAAATTGATCTCTGAGGTTGAGACAAAGTAGATTTCAAGCCTGTTGCAGGTAGACAGAACAACAAATTGAGTGATCCCGGAATCAAGCATTATATGGTCCCACGAATCAGATCCCAAAAGAAGGACTGAATGGAGTTCTTCCTGACTCCGCTTAAAATCCCAAGCTAAAAGACCCAATTCATTCATTAGACCGCCGTTACAGAGTTCCTGAAATGCTCCAACTCCCAGAGTGATGGATGATATTTAAAATATTTCAAAGGATATCGAAAGACGAAGGAACATTCATCGATCATTTTTTCGCTACCTCCTCAGACTGGATATCTCTCACATCTACCTGATCTCAAATTAAATTGACCGCAAGTCCCAGCAGGAATCCTATGAATATGGACCCGTAGATAACTCTGAAGCCGGAGTTGTCAGATCCGGCGAACAGCCCCTTAAGCATTGGAAATATTATGTACAGGATAGCCCCTATTGCAAGTCCGTCGAACACCAGATTGAACAAACTGGAGCTGTAGTAAAAACCCACAGCGCCACCGATAATAGTAGGAATTCCACCTATAAGGAAGAAGATCAGTATGGTTGCATTGTTATTTCCCGATTCTCCGAAGAATGGAGATCCTATGGGAAATCCTTCAGTTATGTTCTGGACAATGAATCCTACCAGAATGACCAGTGCGATTCCTGCAAGTCCAATGCCTACAGCTGTGGCACCAAAAACAAGTCCCTCTGTCAGGTTTTGCAACCCTATTCCTATCGCGATAAGTAAGGAAATCCTGACCTTGCTGAGGCCATGTTTGGATCTGAATTCGATCGCATACATAATGAAGAATCCTGCAAACAGCGAGATCGCGAATGCAAAATCATAAACGGGAGAAGATCCATACCCGTAAAGAGAACCGTTGTACATCAATGCTGATGCATCTGAGAAAACATCTGCTATCAGGAATATGAGAATTCCCACCGCAATTCCTGTCAAGAAACGAGCCAATCGGCGATCCATGTTTTTTCTTCTTACAAGCGGGTATGAGACATAAATCGAGAGGCCCATTACAGCCGAGAGCCCCAATATTTCAAAGAATTGCATTATAGAATATTAGGCAAACCTAATAAAAGCTTTTGTAGGTATTGAGGATAAAGACTTACCAATTCATGGACCAGTCATAAAGAAAATAGCTGTAATTCATCTGAATGAACGTTCAAACACTCACTCTATTTTCAATTCCTTCAGTCCTGACTTTGGGTTTTCCGATCTTCTGAGAACTATTTTATCCAGCTTACGGATATGAATCTCAAGAAGCGGATCTGCTATACCTGAAAAGAGATGCCCTCCTTTCACCGTATGATCAGGAATAGCTAAAGATACATGAATATGTAGTTTGGGGATATCATCCGCAATCGAACCATGGAACGAGACGACCTCTGCTCTCTCCCTGATCGTGGTCTTATCGTATTGTGGGGACGTGAAATAACCTATCTCAGAGTTTCTGATCATGCCGATAGCCCATAGAATTGAACCTGATGTGATAGCGTACTGCCTGCAGACAGCTTCAATGGAATCTATAACACTTTCACCACTGTCAAGTTTCACCATCACATCGTTGCCTTCAATCGAGGAATGCATTGATAGGTATCCCTCTGACGTATAAATCACCTACTCAAGAATATCCTTGAGTATCCTGAAAGTCATGCCCCATATTCTGTATTCCCTGTATAGATAAGAGTCAGAATCTGGAACAAGATCAGATATGGGTACCCAGAATGCCTCACTAACCTCATCACCTGCAACAGGATCCACCGAAGGTGATATCTCGGAGATGAAGGCCTTGACCTCAATGTCCTTTGCTTTTGACTCGTACATTCCAATGTAATACAGTTCATTCAGGCGAACGCCCACTTCCTCATATGTTTCTCTTCTTGCGGCATCAGATGATGATTCACCTTTTTTCCTGTAACCACCTGGCAAAGCCATCTGTCCACTCCAGGGATCACCTGTCCTGATGTTACGTTTGATCAGTATAAAACGACAGGTATCCGTTATAAACGTAACTGAAGCCTCCCCTTGATCCGGATTCAGGTCCTCTTTCATGTATTCTAATACTGGTTTTATGAATCGCATATTATCATCGATGATTCGGAATCTATCTGTGCCATGATTCCATATAATGAACGTCCTTGACTGCCATGGCTTCTGGTGTCGTCCTCACTGGATCATATGCTTCAATCATTACTGCAATTTCATCAGTTTCCACCTTGCCAATTGCGTTTTCTACCATTCCAGGCTGTGGTCCATGTATCAATCCTCTAACATGGACT
This sequence comes from Thermoplasmataceae archaeon, assembly GCA_043196285.1. Taxonomy (GTDB): domain Archaea; phylum Thermoplasmatota; class Thermoplasmata; order Thermoplasmatales; family Thermoplasmataceae; genus JAKAFX01. Next base: position 5,859 of record JBBYJL010000042.1, read on the forward strand.
GTTATGGACCCTTCAGAAATTCCCTTTCTGCTCATGAAGGAACCGCTCGAATAGAAAAGGATCTCGTCGGTGTCTATGTTGCTGTGATAATATGATATGGGGATCGCCTTCGGATGGAAATCGAACTTTCTCGGTAGGAAAGTACCCACCATGAAGGATTTTCCAGAGAAAGTTTCATGAACAGGTGGAGGCATGTGCAGTTTTCCCACTATGGGTGCAATGCTCTGGGTATTTATTGCAAACGGATAAAGATATCCGTCCCAGCCAACCACGTCAAACGGGTCTTTGTCACGATGCTCCATAACATAATGATCACCAAAATCCACAATCACGTCTCTATAGCCAGGGACGGAGTCAAAATACGGCAGGTAAGGAACCCTTATATCCCTCGTATAGTAAGGAGAACCCTCTTTCAGCTGCCCATATAGGTTCAGGTATCTTTGAGGTATAGATATTCTGTCCTTCGACTCCAGGAAAAGGAATTCACTCCCCTTTGTATACTCGGGATAGTAAGTAGTACCCTTAGGGATGTAAACATAATCTTCTTTCCTGAACTGAAGATTTCCGAAGATACTCTTGATTGATCCGGATCCCCTGTGAACATAGAACAATTGCTCAGAGACTGCGTGTCTGAACAGGTTTGAAGCAGGAGTATCAGGTTTTGAGAGACCAATTACAATTCTGTCATTGAATATCAGAGGAACCCTTCCGGAATAGAAATCTCCTGAAGGCTTGATGTCAAATCCCTTGAAGTGTTTGTGTCCGTCCTCAGAAGCATCCTTTGGTACGTTTCTCTTTTCCATTCTTGACAGGGAGACTATATCAGTTGGCTCCTCACTATGGTAAATAAGTGAATACGGTCCTTCAAAGCTTTCCTCTCCGAACAGCTCCTCCCTCAGAAGATGGTTCTTTTCGATGTAAGTATGCCGGTATTCAGGCATTATTCCCTGTTTTACGTAATAAACCATTTTAACACCTCAAATTACCCTGTTGATCAGTTTCCCAATTACAGGTGAAGAAATTTCAATTTCGTCACCATTCTTAAGCCATCCTTCTTCTCCAGGTCCATTTTCAAAAATGCACCCATGCCCGATCGTCCCACTCATTATAATGTCACCTTTTCTTAACCAAGAATCCATAGATGCCCTCTCAATGAGCTTTTCAACATCCCAGTAGATAGTGTTGAGGTTGTTCTTGCTAAAAACCTTTCCATTTCTTTTCACCAGTATTGGCAGGTCTATCTTCCCTTTCTCATTTCTTCTTTTCATTATATCATCCACTGTGAGCATGAAGGGGCCAAGGCTCGTTGCAAAATCCTTTGCCTTTGCAGGGCCAAGGCCGATCTTGTATTCCTCAAGCTGAATGTCTCTAGCACTCCAGTCATTGGCCAGTGTAACTCCTATAATATGATTCCACGCGCTGCCTGCAGGGATATTCTTTCCGTCCCTGCCGATTACGAATGCAAATTCAGCTTCAAAATCCAATTGCTTTGTATAAGAAGGCTTTGGCACACTGTCTCCCGAAAGAAATATGTTTGATGTGTTACTGTAGTAAAATGCAGGAAAATCATACCATTCTTTTACCACATCAAGTCCCCTGTTCCTCCTGGAGTTTTTTACGTGATCCTCGAAGGCAAAAAAGTCCCTTATGCTTCTGACAATTGGAATCGGAGCCTCAAGTTTATAGTCTGTTATCTCGTGGGATGGATCAGTGTGATGGGAAAGATTCAAAGCTTTCCATATAGCATCATAAAAGTTTGATTCATCCTGTGTTTCAGTGGAATTTGTTGTTCCAGGTATAGAATAAACTTTTCCATCACTCTCAAAAACTACTTGAGTCCCGTCATCTGTTTTAACCCTTCCTATTCTCATAAAAACTCAGAGATTGCCCCTTCGACCCTGTTCTTTTTCAATGGACTCGAAAAGTGCCTTGAAATTTCCCTTGCCAAATGAAGTTCCACCCTTTCTCTGTATAATCTCGTAGAAGAAGGTTGGTCTATCTCCAATTGGTTTCGTAAATATCTGTAACAAATAACCGTCATTGTCCCTGTCAACGAGTATGTCCAGCTTTCTGATCTTCTCGATGTCCTCATCAATTTTTCCAACCCTTTCTTCCAGTGTATCGTAGTAGCTGTCTGGAGTTGATAAAAATTCAACGCCATTAGCCTTAAGGGCTGAGACTGTCTGTATTATATTGTCAGTAAGGAGAGCAATATGCTGCACTCCAGGTGAATTATAGTAGTCTAGGTACTCCTGGATCTGCGACTTCTTCAGTCCCAGTGCAGGTTCATTGATTGGAAATATTATCTTCCTGTTGTTGTAGTGTACAACCTTAGATCTGAGTGCCGAATACTTTGTACTTATGTCCTTGTCATCAAAGCTAAGAAGCTGCCTAAAATCGAGGCCTTTTATGTAATAGTTTACCCATTCATCCATCTTCCTGTCCTCAACGTTTCCTACGATGTGGTCTACCTTTTTCAGGCCGACAGATTTTCCCTTCAGATCGGAATATTCAAATCCTGGTGGAATTTCTCCACTGTAATCAGAGTAATCTGTCAATGTATGAATTGTCTCACCGAATGTACTAATTGTGCTTGTCCTGATCTTTCCATCACCACTCTTTATGTCAACAATGCCTGAAGGTTTAATCACCTCTCTTCTCTTAATCTCAGAGACTGAATAATCTATATCATCAACCTTGAAGGATATGTCTTTGACGCCGTCACCGTGAATTCTGAAATGATCTCCTATAGGAGATTCAGGTTTCAGGAAACTGGTGAATTTCAACCTCACATCACCCTGCTGCATCAGGTATGAAACCCTGTCACGCACACCTGTTTCAGGTCCGCTGTACCCAAGCATGTTGAATCCCATTGCATTTCTGTGAAAATACGCCCAGTGACGGGCAGAGCCAACGTAAAATTCTATTGTATCAACGCTGTCGAGAAACGGTTCATCGTTCATGCATATGTAATCCATCAAATCTAATAATATTTATCATATTGTTCTATCTTGAATCTTATCTCAGAATTGTTATCCAGAATGCAACCTCTAAAATGGAATAGTAATTATCATTGATGCAATCCTCTCTTATGTCATCATCAATATTTATGGCGGTTCAGGTAGAACGGTTTACGCCTGTATACTGGCATCTGGAAAAGGGGGACAAGGATTCACTTAGTAGGGATATAATATCTCTCAATGACAGGTTCGGTGATGAATTAACAAACCATAACTTGTACCTGTCGGTGAGGTCAGATTCCGATCTAATTTTCTGGTTTTCATCTAGAAAAATAGAGACTATTGAACACTTCAAGAGGTCTCTAAGGTCAGTATTAAAGGATTTTTCTGAACCTGTTTATGGAATGATCTCACTTTACGAGGATTCACCTTACCTTAAGGAAAACGAAGATCTGGCTTCCACACTCAGGCACACTCCTTCGAAATATTTTGTGGCGTATCCCATGAGCAAATCTCCAGAATGGTATCTTTTGGAATATGGCAAAAGGAAAAAGATAATGGCTGAACATATAGGCACTGCCATATCACACCCTGAAAACAAAGGTATTAGATCCTACACTACTTATTCATTCGGTCTTGGGGACCAGGAATTTGTTGTACTTTATGAAACCGACTCACTTGTTGGGTGGAGCCATGTGACCGCAAAACTTAGAGAAGCAGAGGCACATAAATGGGTGACAAGAGAAGAACCGATCTTCATAGGCATTCTGACACAGTCGCTCCCCTCGGACTAGAACTTTATGAGCACCCTACCAATATTCTTCCTGGACCTTATTTCCCTGTAGGCGTCCTCCACGCTGGCAAGATCAACGGTCCTGTCAATGATTGGTTTTAGCTTGCCATGCAGTTCAAGATCGAAAACGGCGGAAATATCATTCCTGGTGGAGCTGATGCTACCAATTACTGAGTTTCCCTTCAATATTATTAGTCCTAGCGGAAGTTCCACAGGATCAGGGATCAGATTTCCAACGACCACCATCCTTCCACCGGGCTTCAGGGATCTAAGTGCCTTGCTGAATGTATAGATGCCAACACATTCCAGTACAAGGTCGACACCCTGTCCGGTTATTTTCTTGACATCCTTTTCAAAGTCATCTCTGGATGATACCACATGATCTGTACCCATTTCAAGAAGTTTCTCTCTCTTCCATTCGGAAGAAGTCTCCGCAATCACCTTAGCTCCAAGGGCTTTGGATATCTCCACAGCATGAGCGCCAATTCCCCCTCCAGCTCCGGTGATCAGTACAGTTTGTCCTGGTTCTATTTTTCCCTCAACAGCAAGTGCGTGGTAGAGCATTCCAGTCACACAGGCAGCTATTACAGATCCCTCCTCAGACACTCCATCAGGGACCTTCACGAGGCTCCTCTCATTCACCTTCACGAAGGGGGCATATGCTCCTTCTATGCTCTCGCCGAAGGTTTTCTTGTCCTTGCAGAGATTCTCCCTTCCTGAAAGACAGTACTCGCATTTCCCACATGGCTCATAGATAAGACTTGCAACCCTATCACCAACCCTGAAATTCTTTACATCCACTCCTGTAGAAACAATTATCCCTGAGATCTCATGACCTGGAATTATTGGCAGCCTAACACGGGGAAGATAACCATCCTGGGTCAATATGTCCCTGTAACAGATCCCAGTCATTTTCTGTTTTATAAGGACCTCTTCAGGTCCTGGTTCAGGAACTGGAACTTCGACAGTTTCCAATGGCGATTTTATGGCTTTCAGTTCTGCAGCTTTCATGCAACTTCATTTTTAGAGCGTATAAATTAGTGTCGGATTGGAAGGAACTGAAGTGTTGTTTTTAATAGATATCAGCAATATTCGATCGTATGATAAGGGGAATAATTTCAGATCTGGATGGCACACTACTTGATTCCATGGAAGCAAGGCTTGATGCATGGACTGGCGCTTTCAAGAGATTCAACGTTGAAGTGCCAAGAAAGGAGCTGAGACCACTTATTGGACTCCCGGGAACTGATCTAGCTGGAAAGTATTATGAAAGGCCTGAGAAAATTGAAGAGGCAGAAGAGCAACTGTTCGATGAGAAGCTTCCAGAGGTTGATCTCTTTCCTGATGTAATTCCAACCTTCAAGCTTCTCATGGGAAAGGGAATAAGGATTGTAATAGTCACTTCAGGAAGAAGGGAACTGGTGAGCAGGATAAGTTTGCCGGTCAAAGACATTATAACAATTGATGACGTCACGGTTGGCAAACCTCACACAGAACCTTATGAGAAGGCAATGAAAATATTAAATCTAAAACCAGAAAACATTCTTGTGGTCGGCGATTCCCGGAATGATATGATTCCTGCAAAGAAATTAGGGATTATTGCAGTTCTGGTGAAACACGGGGATCATATTATTTCAGAAGACGCAGATTATATGATAGATGAAATCGGCGAACTTCCGAAATTGATAGACCA
>JBBYJL010000043.1:0-10961 GCA_043196285.1 Thermoplasmataceae archaeon
CATAAGGACAGCGGATATGGCATTCCGTGGTCTCTCGAACATCATCGATCTCAATGATGATACAATAGATATGCTTGGGAAATACAAAACGCCAGAGGATTTCATCACTGCAGGAAACGATGCCATAATGAGGTATGTCACATCAAGGAAAGCGGAAAAGATACTGAAGGCAGCACAATCTTTACCAATCCCAGGCAACAACATTAATGCACTCAGGATAGAGATTGATTCTCTCCTTGATATACTGAAAATTCTGAACAGACAGAAAGGTATTCTGGAAGGTGCAATGACAAAAGAACTTGAATCCCGGAGGCATCTAATAAAGAGCATTCCAAGCATTGGTAACATAACAACATAACAGGATCAATAATACTTGGAAAGATTGGAGATATCGATAGATTCGAAAACGCAGAGAAGCTTGTTGCATTTGTCGGCATGGATCCTGTAATCAAGGAGAGCGGAAAAAAACGATCAGAGAGATCCATATCCAGGAGAGGTGATTCTCTCCTGAGATCTGCCATATATCTGAGCACTGTAGCACCCATAAGATCCAATCCCGTAATATATGAATTCTATCACAGGAAGGTGGATGGAGGAATGCCAAAACAGAAAGCACTGGTGGCAGCTTCCAGAAAACAGTGCCATATCATATGGTCTGTATGTCACAAAAACAAGCCTTTCGAGATACCGGAGAAGTTCAGGACAAAGGAAGAGTAAATCAGGAATATTGCAAGAAAATTAAAATGGATTAGCGTAAGCTCTGGCAATCATGTCATTAAAAATGACCATAGACAACTTATTATAGGATGCTGCCTCATCAATTTGAAAGGATGCACCCTGCCTACTGAGGAAAATATTTTGCTTTACAGTACAATGTCGAACAATAAACTAATAATGATTATTTGTTTACAGAAAGTATGGTTAAATCAGACGAAGTAGAAGCATCTGAAGGTACTGTAAGACTTGAGGACAGCAGCGAAATTCCATATTACATGGCAAAGCCTGCTGGGACTGGAAAATACCCTGCGATAATTATAGTGCATGAGATCTGGGGACTTGAAGAAAATATAAGATCGATTGCAAGAAGGTGGGCGAAAGAAGGTTATGTTGCTTTCGCACCACACCTCTTCGGTCCTATTGGACCTTTCATGAACGCAAAAAACATAGAAAGTACCATGATGAAATTCTGGTCACTCCCTAAGGACAAGATGCAGGATGAGAAGGCAATCGGCGATCTCATGAAGACGCTCAGCGATGAACAGAAGATGGTCGCCAACGCAGTATTTTTTGACAGAAAGGGTCTTGGTAAGAAGATGATCAGAAATCTTGACTCATGCTTTAACTATGTTCAGAAACTGGATTCTGTTGAAAGTGAAAGGATTGGTACCACAGGATTCTGCTTTGGAGGTGGACTTGTGTTTCAGTATGCCACTCTGGGAAAAAGCTCTGCAACGGTTGTCTTCTACGGGGCAAACCCTGAACCAGTCGAATCCGTTTCAAAGATCAGCAAACCAATAATCGCTTTCTACGGCGGCGAAGATTACAATATAAATCAGAATATTCCCAGGCTCATGGAAGAGATGGTTAAGGCAAGGAAAGGCTTTCAACTGAAGATCTACGAAGGTGCCCAGCATGCATTTTTCAACGATACAAGGCCGACATACAACAAGGAAAGCGCGGAAGATGCATGGGTAATAGCCAGAGAATTCTTCAGGAAAAACCTGGGAGTGAAATAATGGAACCACAAGATGATGATGCCTCTGACCTGCTTTTGGAATGCTTCATGAACTGGGCTGAGGTCCTGAAGAACATAGACAAAAAACGATAGCCTAAGAGCAAAGATTTCATTCGGAACGAAGCCACATCCGGTTTGCTGAGAAAGCGAGTTGATGGTTGAGTGGTAAACTTTCATATAATTCCTGTAAACACGTTACAAGTTTTATATGCGTTCAGGATTTATGGTTGCCATGGTCAAGATGGAGACTATTTACATTGAGAGCGAAGCGTTATCAAATAATCCACTTAAAGATCCCTCCAAGAGGGAAATACTGGTATTCTCTCCTGATGAGAAGAAGGCAAATGCACCACTATTCCTCTGCCTTCCTTCGTTTGCATCAAATGCCAGAAGTTTCCTGAACAGGGACCCGCTCAGCGATAACCTTCCGGCCATACTGCAGATGTTGTACGAAAAGAATCTCATAGGAAACGCAACAGTTGCCATTGTTGACTCATTCACGAAGGTTGGCGGAAACCAATATATAAACTCCACTGCAGTTGGGAACTATGAGGATTTCATCATCAATGAGGTTATCCCCAAGCTCAAGGACACATATAATTCAGGCAATGTAGGAGTCTTCGGCAAGGACTCCGGAGGATTTGGTGCCTACACGCTGTCTGTGCGCTATCCATCTGCGATTCAGGGATTCGCAGCGCACTCAATGGATGCAGGATTTGAATTCTGTTGCCTGCCTGACTTCACTCTTGCAATGGAGCAGTTCAGGGAGAGCAATGGCCCTGCAAAGTGGCTCCAGAAGTACTGGGCAGGCAAGAATAGGAGCAGGTCTAGTGCATTCAGGACTCTCTCTGTAATTGAAAGATCACTTTTCTACAGCCCAAATGAATCCTCCAGCGAACTGGGTGCCGATTTCCCGTTCGACTGGGATTCTGGAGAGTTCAAACAGGATATCTGGAGCAGATGGCAGAACTGGGATCCTGCAAAGAATGCTGTCAGTTTCCTCCGTCAGATAGAGTCCATGACCTTTCTTTACCTCGATGTTGGCATAATGGACGAATTCTCACTGCTGTGGGGGAACAGGGCAGTTGACAGGGCTCTCACCACTGCGGGGATAAAACATTTCTATGAAGAATATGAGGACGGGCACTTCGGAATTGTCTACAGATTTGAGAAGTCTCTGACCATGATGGCAGCCGCACTATCCCTGTGATCAGCAGGATAACGGGTAAATTATTCTTTCTCCACAAAGTATCCTCTGATTGATTTTTTCAAGGCTCGCCTTAGAAGATCGGAAAGGGAAGATGTTGCTATACCGAAATGCTCTGCAATCTCCGTCATGCTTACCCCTCTTTCTATGTCAAAATAACCATTTGCATAGGCATACTTCAGGATCTCTTCCTCTCTCTGGGTCAGTGATAAAGACTCTGCGTCCTCCAGTTCAACAATAACAGGATCGAGATTCAGATCCTTAAGTTCTCGCATAAGCTTGATCATGACACCCCTGGATCTGAGCAGCAACCTGTACCTGATCCTGTCCTTGCTCACGCTTTCACTGCCCAAGACTATGGCTTCCGACGATGATATGACCGAACACGGGGTGCAGCTTCTCGATGTAACCCATATGGAACTCTTCCCAACCTGAGCAACATCCCTGGACACTGCTTTCAACTCCTCGACCAGTTTCTCACAGTTCTGCTTGCATTCGACCCTGTGAACAGTATATTCAGGACCCACCTTGAGTCTCTTGATCTTTACAGACTGGCTGATGTTATAACAGGTATTGGTCACAAGGCAGTCAGTTCTTTCCATCTCCAGCAAAACCTCAACTGAGTCTCGGAAGCCTATTTTCACAAATCCTTATGCTTACAATTTAATTAAGATTATTTATCATTTCACTCTAGTTTCGACCTAACCTCACATGGATGTCTGGGTGAATATGACAATCAATACTCCCTTTCTCCAGAATGATACATATGCTTTAACACAGGATTTTCTCTAAATGGAAATCGTACTTGACCCATCTTTTTTGGACAAACCATATTTAGAACGATGCAATTAACTCATCATGAGAATTACTATTGCACACACCCCAGATCCGGATGACTCGTTTATGTTCTATGCCATGTTTGAAAAGAAGATACCTACTAACTTCCAGTACGAACAGGTTGTGAAGGACATAGAAACCCTGAACAAGGAAGCGCCTCTTGAAAAATATGATGTCACGGCAATTTCAGCGAACGGATTTATTGATGTGAGTGACAAATATTATCTGCTGTCTTCAGGAGCGAGTTTTGGCCTCACATATGGACCAATTGTTGTCGCAAAAAAGAACATAGACCTGAAGAATTCAATCATAGGAGTTCCGGGATTCAAGACCTCAACTTTCCTGCTTTACAGGATGTTCGCCCCGGAACCGAAGAAATTCGTGGAAATGAGGTTTGACAAGATTCCCGAGGAGATAATGAATGGAAAAGTTGATGGTGGTCTTCTGATTCACGACGAGCAGCTGGTCTACCAGAAAAGAGGACTTGTCAAGGTCCTGGATCTTTATGAGGAATGGAAGAAATTTGCTGGATCGCTTCCTATCCCGCTTGGATTCAATTCTATAAAGAAATCCATTGGGGCTGATATCGCAACAAAATACAATGAAGATTTCCAGGCATCCATCAGGTACGCAATGGCACATGAGGATGATGCGGTCAGGTACTCTATGAAATATGCGAGATATTCTGATTTTGATCTTGAGAAGAAATTCGTCAGGATGTACGTGAATGATCTCTCGAAAAATTTCGGTGACATTGGCAGAATGGCACTCGAGAAATATTACGGGAGGGCCCAGGAGATGGGACTGATCAAGCAGTTTGAGTACGAGATAGTCTGAACGGATAGGTGGTACCGAATCACTATCGTTTACAGAAAGTACGATAACAGCGTGATGGAAGATTTGCCGGACACATTGGACGAGGAACTGCCTATAATTGAGAAAGGTATAAGGTCGGCAACTGAACAACTTGCCAACATAGCTGAAAGCGATCTTTCAGAGATTATGTTCAGGGCCTACCGGATTATGGATTCAGAAAAGGATCAGATCGCAGCAGCACTTTCTGGAGAGTCCGGCAAGCCATTGCGTTTTGCATTGAACGAGGTGGATCTGGTAATGCGTTCCGCCCTCACATTCGGTGAGGTTATTTCCGACTCTTGTACCTATATGCGGGAGAGATATGAAGCGGGATCGTTTGCCAGCATTTCTTCGAGAAATCCGATTGGCGTGGTTCTAGGCCTGATATCCTTCACAGATCCTTTCCTCAATGCTGCCAGCGTGGCTCTGCCTGCCCTAATAACCAGAAATCCGGTCATACTGAAGCCCTCGTCCAGATCTCCACTTTCAGCCATGAAGCTGAGGGATGTTCTTTATCGGTCAGGCCTGCCTGAGAATTTCATGCGGGTCATTGTGGGAAGCAGGGATTCACAGCCTGTCAAATCTCTCATGAAAAGCAGGTATCCTGATGCTGTTGCATTTTACGGCTCTGCTGATTCTGCACATAACGTTAGACAGCATTTATACGGAAAAATTTTCGTTCCGCATCCAGGCGGCGGATGCGTGTCAATAGTCTGGAAAGATGCTGATCTAGATATGGCTGGCAGGATCATTGCTGAATCCTCCTTCCATTCACAGGGACAGAATGCTTTTCGCACACAGAGGGTTATCGTTCATCCTGATGTTGTAGAATATCTCACAGGAAGGTTGAGGGAGGAGATATCACAGATGATCATCGGCGATCCTTCTAATATAAACACAGATATTGGTCCGCTTTCAACTCCAGAATATACTGAAATATTTGTTTCGCTCATCAGAATGATGTTCGATCATGGAGATCGGCTGCTGGAAGGCGGGAAGATTGAAGGCAGAACTGCACCTCCAACGATCGTTGATGCATCCTCTCCGGAATCTCCTGTCTGGAAGGATGATGTCATGGCGCCGGTTGCATCACTCATAACCTCTGATTCAATTGATTCCTCCATCGCAATAGCCAACGGCATAGGTATCAGGAATACAGCATCCGTGTTCACATCAAACGTAAACACATCCTTCTATTACTTCCGCAAGTTGAAATTCAGGGAGGTCGTGATTAATGATTCACCCGATTTCCGTTACAGGGTAGAACATAAGAAAAAGTCTCTGCCTTCTTACAGGGAGAAGAGAATTTATGATCTCATGGATGAATTCTCAACCATGAAATCGATGTCAATCAGATGAAAGAATTCAGCTTATCTTCTTCATCCTCTTTATGACTTCGTTGCCAAATTCTGAGCATTTCAGTGCCTTTACATTCATCTGCCTGGCAAGGTCCTGTGTGACCTGGTGATCCGAATATGCCTGGTGTACTGCGTTGTCAAGAACTTCACCAGCTTCGTTCCAGCCAATGTGGTTAAGCATCATTGCACCGGACAGTATGAGTGATGTTGGGTTTGCAACATCCATGCCTGCATATTTTGGTGCAGTACCGTGTACAGCCTCAAAGATTGCATTCACATCACCTATATTCGCGCCGGGGGCAATTCCAAGCCCGCCTACCTGAGCTGCCAGAGCATCTGAGAGATAATCTCCATTAAGATTTGTCGTGGCGAGTACATCATACTCGTCAGTCCTTGTGAGAACCTGCTGGAACATGTTATCGGTAATGCGATCCTTGATCACGATTTTCCATCCTGCGGTGCCGGGAGACTTGAGGTACTCGTCCTCTGTAATTGTTGAATCTCCGAACTCAGTGGCTGCCAGCTGATAACCCCATTCCTTGAAGGATCCTTCTGTATACTTCATTATGTTTCCCTTGTGCACAAGAGTAACGCTTTTCCTGTGGTTCTGCAGAGCATACTGTATCGCCTTCCTCACAAGTCTCTGTGACTTGAACCTGCTGATGGGCTTAATACCGATGCCAGTATCGTCTGTTAGTTTGACGCCGAACTGTTCCTTCAGATACCAGCGTAACTTCTTGGCTTCCTCGGAATCATATTTCCATTCAATGCCTGCATAGAGATCTTCGGTGTTTTCCCTGAAAACAATCATGTCCATTTTCTCCGGGTTCTTCACCGGCGACGGCACTCCGGGAAAATACTTTACTGGACGCACATTCGCATAGAGGTCAAAATATTGTCTAAGAGTAACATTAAGGCTTCTGAAACCCTCACCAATCGGTGTGGTCAGGGGACCCTTTATTGCAATTACACACTTCTTGATCTCGTCAAGTGATTCCTGCGGAAGGTGCTTGCCAGTCTTCTCCATTGCCTCATCGCCCGCAAGTATCTTCTTCCACTCAATCACCCTGTTTCCTGAATATGCCATTTCTACTGCAGCGTTTATAACGGAGATAGATGCTTTTGATATATCCGGACCTATGCCGTCTCCCTCAATGTATCCGATGGTGGGATTGCTCGGGACAGAAAGTTTTGATCCTTCTTTCAGTTCAATGTAGGACATTACGATCCTTCTTGTATACTAAGAGTTACTTTATATTTTTGCCCTAAAATAACGATAGACCATAAAAACCATGATGTATTGTTTGTCGTCCTGCTTTTTGCAGGCTCCACTTTGTTTTGAAGCTCACGTTCAGAGCCCCTGAATTTGCCGTTGAAGTGTACCAGTATCAAAGATACATTATGCTTAGCAGTACTAATTTATGATTTATTCTTCGAGAGTGAAAATGTTATAGACATATTACACATTATCTCAAGAAAAACATGATATTCTTCGGGGGGGAAGAGCATATGCACCTTTTGGCGCACTGCTCGCTTGCATGATAACTCTTGTTTTGGGCCTGCAGTTTGGGGACGAAGGTAAGGGAAAGATCGTTGATTATCTCAGTGAATCCAGCGATGCTGTCATAAAGTTCAATGGCGGTTCCAACGCCGGCCATACTGTCGTTTCTGATGAGGGAAAGTTCAAGTTCCATCTTGTACCATCCGGCGCTCTGAGGGCCGGGGAGGTTATCCTTGGAAATGGAATGACGATAGATCCGTTCCTGCTGGATAAGGAAATGGAGAACATCTCCAAGGTGAAGGACAAGATCAAGGTAAAGATCAGCAGGACCGCTCATGTAGTTACTCCCATGCACAGATACCTTGACACTGCTGAAGAAGCTGCAAGGGGATCACTGAGCATAGGCACGACAGCCCAGGGAATAGGGCCGACTTACGAGGACAAGTATGCAAGGACTGGCATCAGGATTGCAGATCTTTCGAACAGGCTACTCCTGGAAGAGAAGATCGAACTGATTTACAGGATGAAGAAATCCCTGCTCGAGAACTCTGAATACGCTTCCGAGGAGAACAGGAAGGCCATGGCTGGGAAGCTCTACGAGATGGGATGCAAACTGAAAGACCTCATGTGCGATACGGAAATTTACCTGAACGATCTAGCGGACAATGGAAAAAATCTTCTGTTCGAAGGATCACACGGATCAATGCTTGACGTTGACTTCGGCACATATCCATATGTTACATCTTCAAACACCACATCAGGTGCGGTCAGCACGGGTTCCGGCCTCAGCCTTAGAAGGGTTGACAGAATCGTTGGTGTGGTCAAATCTTACATGTCCAGGGTAGGATTTGGTCCGTTTCCAACTGAACTGCCTGAGGCTGAGGGAGATCGCCTCAGAACCATTGGAAACGAGTATGGAACGACAACGGGAAGGCCAAGGAGAGTGGGCTGGCTTGATCTCGTGCTCCTCAAATACACAATAATGATCAACGATGTCGACTCCATCGCTCTGACCAGGATCGATACTCTCGGCAAGCTTGAGAAAATAAAAGTTGGCTATGAGTATGTCCTGGATGGAAAAACTCTTGACAGACTTCCAAAATCCAACGAAGATCTTGGCAGAGTATCTGTGAGATACAAAGAATTCAAATCATGGGGAGATCTCACAGAAGACCAGATAAAAGGCATCATCAGTGGAGGTTTCGATCACCTGCCCGTGGAACTGAAGGAGTATGTTGATTTCATTTCACAGAGGCTCGGAAAGAGCATAGACATAATATCGCTTGGCGAAAGACGGAATATGACCCTCTTCAGGAAAGCCTGAACTGATTCTGAAATCAGTGTGCAACTGTTAATAACACATTTACGATTTCATAACGATTCAAATGGCATCAAGAATCGTAAAGGCGCCAACTGGCAGCAAGCTGAATACGAAGGGATGGGGGCAGGAAGCGGCCCTGAGGCTGCTTATGAACAACCTGGATCCTGAGGTTGCAAAGGATCCGGACAATCTTATTGTTTATGGTGGAAAGGGAAAAGCCGCAAGGAACTGGGAGGCTTTTGACAGGATTGTTGAGAGCCTGAAGAGCCTAGGGAACGATGAAACACTTCTTGTGCAGTCCGGTAAGCCTGTTGGCATATTCAGAACAACCCCTGAGGTGCCAAGAGTCATTATTTCCAATGCCCAGATCGTCCCAAGATGGGCTACAGACGATGTCTTCTGGGATCTTGAAACCAGAGGCCTGACGATGTTCGGTCAGATGACTGCAGGGAGCTGGATTTACATAGGCACTCAGGGAGTCATACAGGGAACCTTTGAAACGTTGTGGGCGCTTGCCAAAAAAGAGTTCGGATCAGATGACCTGAAAGGAAAGTGGTTCCTCTCATCCGGTCTCGGAGAGATGGGCGGTGCTCAGCCGCTTGCTGCTACCATGAACGGTGCTGTCGCAATTATAGTTGAGGTGGACAGGGCCAAGATAGACAGGAGAATAAAGGACGCTTACCTGGACACTATGACAGATTCCCTTGATGAAGCGCTGAAAATGAAGGATGATGCATTAAGAAGTGGAAAGGCGATATCCATAGGCCTTCTCGGTAATGCCGCTACTGTTTACGCAGAACTGGCTGCGAGAAAGATAATACCATCTGTGGTGAGTGACCAGACTGCTGCACATGATCTCAACATCGGATATATCCCTGAGGGATACTCACTGGCAGAGGCTGACGCACTCAGGAAAAATGACAGAAAGAAATACATTTCTGAAGTTTACAGATCCATAGTTAAGGAGGCAAGGGCAATTCTTTCCTTCATGAAGAGCGGAAGCAAGGTCTTCGATTATGGCAATGATTTCCGGACAAGGGCCAGGGAGGGTGGCCTTGAAAATGCATTTGATATTCCAGGTTATGTTCCCCACTATATCAGGGACCTTTTCTCCATAGGATCAGGGCCGTTCAGGTGGGTTGCCCTTTCCGGAAAAAAGGAAGATATCTATGCGATCGATGATGCAATACTGAAGAATTTCTCTCATGATGCACATCTTGTGAAGTGGATAAAGCTCGCAAGGGAACGCATACATTTCCAGGGTCTGCCGGCAAGAATATGCTATGCTGAATATGGCATGAGGGAAAGGCTGGGAGTCATGATAAACGACATGGTGAGAGAAGGAAAGCTTTCTGCGCCTGTTGCCATAGGAAGGGATCACCATGATACCGGATCCGTTGCATCACCATACAGGGAAACTGAGGCTATGAAGGACGGCAGTGATGCAATCGCAGACTGGCCTGTGCTGAATTTTGCACTGAACGCAATCTCCGGCGCAACGTGGGTATCTTTCCATCATGGTGGGGGAACCGGCATTGGCAATGCTATCCACGGTGGGTTCGTGATTGTTGCAGACGGTACGAAGGATGCAGAGACAAGAATAAGAAGGGTGCTCAATGCAGATCCAGGTCTTGGTGTGATCAGGCACGCAGATGCAGGATACGAGAAATCCGTCGATCTGATAAGGAAAGGCGTGAACTTCAGGTCTCCGTACATAAAATGAGAACAGACAGGTTCACCCTGGTCGAGAAGCCAGGATATTTTTCCATCCTCTTTGATCAGCCTGCGAGGATGTTCAGTTCTGCTCCTTTCAACGGGGGAACTGGCTACTGTTCCCTGTTCATAAACAGGCATGTCGGGATTGATTACGACCATGACGTCGAATCTGAATGCAGGATTTTTCTTCAGGGAAACGGTATCAGCGAGATTGGCACCACTATTACTCTGACAGCTGCAGACGTGTCCAAAAGGAAGATGTATGTATCAGATGACAGATCGGTATTCATGGCAGTGACAGCAGGCATGAGCAATGCCCTTTCAATAGGTAGTCTGGGGTTTCAAATGCCTGGTACGGTGAACATTGCAATCGTGACGGATATGCCACTTTCCGATTCAGCTGCACTGAATCTCATGCAGAGCACCACTGA
>JBBYJL010000044.1:0-10490 GCA_043196285.1 Thermoplasmataceae archaeon
CTACGCTGGGGTTGTCGGTCATTTAAGGTGTCTGGAAATTGTAATAGGCAGATAATACCGCTTATGTTTAAAGAGGGCATGTTAGCTCTATAATAGTTTGTAAAAGGGTTGTTATCTTTTTATTTCATTTCAGGTTGTTAATGGATAATTAAAGTAATGAAGATTCAGGTCATCGACTTTGCTACAGATAAAAAAATTGCTGTTAGGTGAAATACCATTAACGATTGTTTTTTTAGTCTTTGCTGTAAATGGTTTCCAAAGAACTTATCAATATCTCTAACGTTCTGTTTTATTTTCATTATGCCTGTTTGAATGTGCTCTATATCCGTCCTATACGCTATTATTGTTTTACTATCGATCTCCATTTATTTACGCCTCACTTCTGACAGGATCGATACGAGATTTTTTATTAACCATTTTACATCGCTATCATTATTGCCATATTGGCAGCTCTTGATACATTCTTTACTGTGAGCGCATGGAACCATTACTGAACAGAAAACTAAAATCCTTTAATAAATATTTGAGTAAATTAATATTTTTCCCGCACTCATATTTACATGCTAAATTCGTGCTCAGGATTACGTAAGCTTTAAAATTCTCCTTTAATACATGAACATGCGCCATACCAGTTTGGATGAAGTGGGAAAGATAAATATTCTTTTGAAAGAACTGAGGCATATTGACGGAATAAGGGAAAAGGCAGATAGGCCATTT
This sequence comes from Thermoplasmataceae archaeon, assembly GCA_043196285.1. Classification (GTDB taxonomy): domain Archaea; phylum Thermoplasmatota; class Thermoplasmata; order Thermoplasmatales; family Thermoplasmataceae; genus JAKAFX01. The sequence continues at coordinate 718 of JBBYJL010000044.1, forward strand.
CTATTTCAAAGGTAAAAACGTAATCCATTTTCATACCGACCATGATGACATATATGCTGACATTGGGGATTCAAGAATTAAGTTAAATCTACCAGTGGATACAGTTCAACGTGCAAAAATTCTGTATCTGGTCAATCAATACATGATTAAAATAACAGAGGAACGCAGAAAAAAACACTAGAAAGATGCGGAGGGCCGGATTTGAACCGGCGGACCCCTACGGGAATGGACCCTGAATCCATCGCCTTTAACCTAGCTCGACAACCTCCGCCTGAGTTGAGGGATTTTAAAAGGTTATTTTAACATTGTGAGCGAGAATTTCTCTTTCGCGAGATAATGAAAGGAAGCAATTGAAAAAATTCGTAATACATAATATATAGAATATTATGAAAACTACGCCCTATGATCTGGCTAAAGGAGGGCATTCTGTATTTTCATTATACTATCACTTTATCCATGTCGTGAGATACAGGAAGAAGGTATTTGCCAACGATGCCATCATGGATTTTCTCAGGACCGGGATAAGAGAAATAACTGAAACATTAAAGTTTGTCTATGCACTGAAAACACCAAGGGAGATACAGTGCAACTTTCCTGAAGTGAAGAAGGAACTGTGGAATAGGAAGGTCCAATATCTTCTCTACTTCCTTGCAACATATGGTCAGGTAACTATGGACGTCCTGAAAGTATATATTGATTAATAGGAGGCGAAGCTTCATGAAAACATTTAGATTCAGAAAATATGCAAGGAGGATCATATGAAATCAATTAGCATAAACAGAAAAAGCACTCACATATTACAGGGAAAAATGAAGGAGAATGAAATCAAATATGGAGTCAGTGGCACTTCTGAATTCACGCTCGCAGAGAAGGGATCAATTCCTGCAAAGCTAAATCCGTTTGTTGAAACGGAAACCATCTGCGATAGCGGGGGTAAGGGATCACTTCTTGTTGTTTTTACTTCCCTGAGCATCCAGTTTCAATCTGGAAACAAGCCCTGTACACTCATTATGCGCCATCCGAAGTATCCAGGGATATTTGTTTCCAAACTCATTATGAGTTAGACTTACTGCCTTCTCAAGCGAAATACGGTTGCCTGCACTGATGATGGTCTTATGATTTATAACGAATCCCCTTTTTTCTTTGTTAACTAACACCCAGTTGCCTTCAAGTTTTCCAAATGATAGAGATTTGGCCACCCCGATTGTCTTTAGTCCTATTTTTACACCAACAAACGTGGCGAGCCCCATCTTCCTTGGATGAAGCTGTCCATTACCATCAATGTAAACAATTCCATTGAATCCCTTTACAAGCAATGCCATAGGTACAAATTCTCTATATGACAGATATCCCGGTATATAGGGAAAACTCACCTTTGAGATGGAGAATTTCTTCTTTATTGAGCCACTTCTTGAGAATATTGCACAAGCAATCGCAATGTCACCAAAATATGATACATCTACGCCTGCAATTCCTTCTTCGATGTTCCCGTCATCAGGAGAGATCAATTCCACCATTCTACTCTGTTCTTCCTGTAAACGCTTAAGCGGAAAGTCTGAAACAAACGAGTTGAAGCGAACGCTCTCAAAATTTTTTATCTTTTTGTTTTCTATTGTAATCCCGTCATTTCTGAGACGCCTGATCTTCTCATCAGGTCCAAGTGGATGTGTAAAATTACCAACCTCTCCAGTGGAATATACTACTCTGTAACAGGGAGTAACATCTGGAAGAGGATTGACGGAAAGCATATAGCCACACGCTCTTGCAGAAATCTTGTCTCCAAGAGCCTCTGCCAAATCTCCATACGAGGTGACCATGCCCCTTGGGATCTGTCTAACAAGAGAGTAAAAATAATCCTGAATATCAGCCACCTTATGATCAATCAATGTTGTAGTAGGGAATTGTAGAATTAAATACTAGCGCAATGCAGAACATTACAGTGAAAATAATTTACACAAACACGTAATATCGCACCGGAAGAGTTGCAATACCGATAGAAGTGATCATTCAAGCTCATTAAAACAGCGTACGCTTTAATAATATTTGTGAAATTACCTCTTTCGAATGTTCGAGAAGAATTTCAGGTCGATTGGGAAGTTCATAGTGAAAAACAGGAAGAAGATCATAGTTTTCTGGGTCCTGTTCTTTTTGATAATGATCCCATTTGCAACCATGTTCTTCAGCGATGTGAGCTATAACCTCAGTTCAGGTATAGTGCCCAAAAATTCCCAATCCTACAGATCACAAGCTCTGCTGTCACAATATTTTCCATCATTAAATTCATCCAACTCATCATCCTTAGTCGTTGTAACTACCGGAACCAGTGTTAATAACCAGACCGGTCAGTTGATATCTCTTCAGAACACTCTTCAGGAAGGACTGAGAGACTCCAGCTACCATTACCAGTCCATAGAATCCATATTTACCATTGAAAGGGGCATATTATCAAACTTTTCCCGTTTGCTGTTGACTGAATCCAACTATACTTACCCTTTACTGAACATCACAAACACTAATCTATATTCACTCACCTCCGGTTATAACGAAACCGGTTCACTGATTTTCGGTATTCCTGTTCTCTATCTCGAAAACTTCACAAAAATGTATAGCGATACTAACAATCCAAACAGTAGCAATTCAGAAGCGTACAATTACACCGCTAATATACTAAGTAATAGCATGAATCATCTTGGGTTAAGCTACCTAAACAATTTTTCCAGGTACTGGAACAGCAGCCTAGGGAGTCAACCTACTGAAGTTATAAAGAATCCATTTCCCTATATGAATGGGGCAGTGAACAGAACCATTAATTCTTCGTGGACTTTAAGCATTACATCAGGAAACTCTGAACAAATTTTTGTGTATAGATCGCTGGATAAAAACGTTACTCTGCTTCAATACACAAATCATTCAGTATTTAATACTGAAATTACTCAACTTTCAGTAAATGTTACTGCCGGTGGCTTAGCATCTAATGTCGTTGTGGAGGAATTCATCACAGATCACCTCTTTTTATCGCCGAAGCAGTTTGTTCTCGACGCCCTTAATATCGATCTTGATCCCCAGTATCAGTTCCTTGGAAGGAGTTATGTACTGCTTCAGGAAAGCACGGACATAGTGATAAATTCAATAAGATCACTTCTCACAGGAAATCCCTTAGTTCAGGTCAATTTCAATAATACGCTAGTCCAGAATTATGCCGCACTTCTCAGATCCAAGCACGGCAACATCAACCAAACAGTGAACGTTGAAATGACCGGCTCTGGTTTTTGGCAATATCCGTTCCTTCCAACCCCGTTCGTGGCTCACCAGATGATAGGTTACGACAACACTACAACACTGATAATAGTGAACTTTGAGAAATCATTCGGTATCGATCTTGTAAACCAAGTTTCTGCATTAATTGCGCCTTTCAAGACAAGCATCAGAGGAAGCAGCTATTATGTGGCAGGTGGATCGGCATTCAATTCTGAACTGGGGCAGGAATCACAGACCGGTCTGATTACTGCCCTAGCGCTTGGGATAATGTTATCTGTCATAATAGTCGGTCTGTTTTTTAGATCTCCAATAGCCGCATTTATTCCTCTTCTGCTCTTCATATTTTCTGCGATTATCGGTATGGGTATTAACGGTCTGCTTTATGAATACGTGATCCACACAAAGGCAACATTCATAACACCAACACTTTTGCTTATCCTCTTGCTTGGGCTGACGACTGATTATGCAGTTTATATGATGGCCAGGTACAGAAGAGAATTGAGGAATGGCAACGGGGATGCTGTACTCAATGCATCGCAGTGGGCCGGGCACGCTGTTTTTACTTCCGGTATAACAGTAACAGTATCATATATCATTCTCTGGCTTTCAAATGTTCCTATATTTAGTGGATCCGGGCTGACAAACGCGATTGGTATAGCTTTCACCATAATTATTGCTGAAACGATGCTGATCTCTATACTTGCACTTGGCGGGGAAAGGATATTCTGGCCATCCAAACCTTCCAAAATGACGCATGCAGCCATGGAGAAAGGAATGAAGAATCTGGGCTCCTTTATTGTCCGGAACAAGAACAAAATTCTTGTTGTTTTCATGGTTGCGGCACTAGCGACTCTTTATGTGTATTCAGTAACACCGGTAGGCATGAATATATTCGCACTCCTTCCTGCAAGCAGCGGAATAGATGCTATTCAGATTGTAAATGCATCTTTCCATGGTGATTTCTTCGAACGGAACTTTATCGTCCTGTCGTTTGCATCGCCTCTGCTGCTTTCAAACGGCAGTTATAACATGAGTGAGATGGCCATCATTACAGAGGTAGAGACCGCTTTATCCCACAACTCCGGGATAACTCAGGTGTATGGCCCTACTTATCCTTTTGGATATTACGTTTCTCCTGATTTCAACGGCATACCTGTATCACAGGTGCCAAACTATACATCATATATCAACCAGAATTACATCAGTCAGATCAACCCCAAATATGCAGTAATAGACTTCCAGATGGGTAGCCTCGCTTACTCATCTAATGCAATATATGCCAATTCACTTATACCAAATGAACTATCGGCAATTGACCAGAAAGGTTTCAATTATTACATCGGTGGAATAACGCAGGGTCTGAGCGATGCAAATTCCTTCACGCATTCAACATTTGTCGATATAGTCCCAATTCTGGCTATTTCTATTTTTATAATCCTTCTGATTCAGTTAAGCTCAGTATTTACCCCTGTCAGACTAATTTTCATGGTGATAGCAACGGTAGTGATGGCACTTGTTCTGACATACATTCTATTCTATTACATAGGAGGAATACCTCTTCTGATATTCCTTCCGCTGTTCACATTTATCACGCTCCTAGCTGTGGGAATGGATTATGATATTTTCATGATAACGAGGGTAAGGGAAGAAGTAATGAAGGGAAGGACAACTGAAGAGGCAATCAGGACAAGTATGGCTGAAAACGGGGGCGTCATAGTCACTCTGGGATTGATCCTGTTTGTCACATTCTTTGCACTGGAGTTCACCGGAATAGAAATAATCCAGGAAATAGGCGTGGGTGTTGCCATGGGAGTGATATTTGACACCGTAATAAGCTGGCCTTTCTTTGTTCCAGCAGTTATGCTGATGCTTAAGAAATTCAACTGGTGGCCATCAAAACTGGGAAATGGGAAATAGAATGCCTGATATTTTTATTTACATATCAGTATTTTTAAGGAAAAGTAATAAATAGTTAGGTATAATCTGTGTCCAACTGCCATGAAAACTTATTTAGATGTGACATTCTCGAGCGAAGGTGCAAAACCAAGTGAAGTGATAAACAGGCTCCGATCCTTGGGATTCAAGCCAATGATAGGAGAGCATGACATGGTCTATGAATGGGGAAAGAGTGCCACGGCAGAAGATTCAGTGTGGTTTGCGGACAAGATTCAGGCGACGATGGAAGGGTTCAAAATTATGTTTCACATTGAAACCCTCAACGATTGATCTCAGAAAGGTATCCTTCTCTTATCTCCGCAGAAACTGCATTTTATTACTATCATCCTGTCCTTCAACCTGATAGTGCTTTTGGAACTGTATGGGGTATTGCAGTTCTTACAGAATGATCTCTTAATTTCCCTTGGTAAAGTAATATCCATTCGCCTGCCTATCTTTCTCGCAATGTTGATGTAGCGCTGGGCAAGGGCGACATCAGAGTGTTTCATTGAAAGATTCACTAGATAGTTTATTCGCTTTTCTGCAAGATTATTTGCATCTTTTCTGTTCATCCCGGTGTTCCCCTGTTCCTGAATGGAATATATTTTCCAAGCTTATCCATGATTATCTCATGTTTCTCAACCGCAACCTCTCCTGAAAGAACCACATCTGAAGGAAATACTGCATACCTGCCATGGAATGGAGTTATAGGCACCTTGGAATGTAGTCTTTCCTGATTTATCCTTGATTCAGCTGCAAAATCAATTGCGATAAAGTCTGCAGAATAGCCGAGATCAATTTTACCCTTCTTCAGGCCAAATATTTCAGGCGGATTCTCCAAGGCAGTTTTAACAAAAACCTCAAGACGCAGTATCTTCCTGTGTACCAGTGAAAGGAGCAAAGGAACCCTTGTTTCAACACCAATAATACCAGATTTTGCATACTGGAAGTCTTCCTTGTCCTCTTCAAGATGTGGTGCATGGTCAGAAGAAACGATTGAGAAATGGCCGTCAAGGTAATTCTGCAGAAGCCTGGACTGTGTTTCCTTGCTTCTTAGCGGAGGATTGACCTTTCCCCAGGAACCAAGATCCATTTCATCATTCAGGAGGAGATGATGAGGCGTGACCTCTGTTAATTTTCCTGAATATCCTTCAAGGGAATTCACCGAGCTTACATGGGCAACAACAGCCTTGGGAATTGAATATTTCACCATCTCCTCAATGGCCGTTGCTTCACATATTTCCGGTCTGGCATTATTATGATCCAGTAATGTTCTCTCATCCATCTTATGGCTGTCCAGACACTTCTGGTCCTCCGCGTGAAAGATGACTGGTTTGCCAGTTGATATGAGGCTTTCCATATCTTTTTTATTGTACTCTGTCATCACCACGGAATTTGTGCTTCCCCCAAGAAAGACCTTAAATCCAGCAGACTGACTGTCAAGCACATCGAAGTTTTTGCCGTTGAAAAGTGAATAAAGTCCGAAATCAACATATGACCTGTTCCTGACTGCAGCTAGCTTGTTCTGATAGGAATCATAATCCTGTATGGGGATTGAGTTGTTGGGCATGTCAAAGACAGTAGTGGTACCTCCGTACAGTGCTGAAATGGAACCGCTTTCAAAATCCTCTTTATCCGTTTCACCGGGATCCCTGAAGTGCACGTGGATATCAGTCGAACCTGGTAATACTGATCCACCCAGTTCCACTACTTTCTGTCCTGTAATCACCTTGGAGATCTTTGCGATCCTGCCGTCTTCAACACCGATCATCACCTGCCTGAAATCTCCATTGATATAAAATTTCCCGGAGTAGACCTCATCGAACATCTAAAATCATACCCCTGGGATTTCTCCCCATATCTGTTTGTGCAGTTGCGTCATCAATGCGACATCCAGCCTGTCGGAAATTATATTTTCGGCTATCCATTTCATATCCGTTCCGTAACAGGGCTGGAATATTTTCCTGACCCCTTCAGGAATTCTATATAGAAATTCCTTTGCAAAATTGTAATCCTGAAGATCTTCGATCACAAACTTCACATAGTCGCTTTTCCTCAGAAAGGAAAGATTTTTTTCAAGAAGCGATCCGGATTCACCGGAAGATGGAGTCTTTATGTCCATGTCAATCACTGTGTTTGGATAAATCACGAATTTTTCAATGCTCACGGACCCACTGGTCTCTATTAATACGCTCTTACCCATATCAACAACTCCCTTCACAAAAGCTTCAGCATCTCTCTGGATCAGTGGCTCGCCTCCAGTGAAACAGATCCAATGCTCCCAGGAATTGCCAACATCTGCAAGTATAGATGCAAGGGCTATTTCCCTGCCGCCTGAAAATGTGTATTTCGAATCACACCATCTGCACCTCAGGTTGCAGCCATTTGTTCTGACGAAGAACATCGGGATTCCTGTAAGAGGACCTTCACCCTGAAGGCTGTGGAAAGTTTCTGTCAATTTCAATGCAATAGTATGTCCTATCAAAATAATACCTTTACGTGTAATATGTGTCAGCATCCTGAATAGGATCTGCAGTCAATGAAAATGTCTAATGAGCCAGAAAATGATTATATTAGGGAAGTATTAGGTTAGTATGGGATTCGAAAATATTTTTAATTATGCAAGGGAAGCGGAAACAATACTTATCCTGAACGATGGTGAGGGAACCATTGACAAGAGTTTCTTTTATCTTTCAGGCGCAAGAGGAGGCATCTTTGAAGGATCCGCATTAATAGTCGAACCCAAATCGCTGAAGATAATAACATCAAAACTCGAGGAGGAAGCAGCCAGGAATACAGGCCACGAGGTTTTCACGTTCAACACCAGATCTGATTATCAGGATCTTATAAGAGAAAATCTGAAATCAGCGGATACTGTGGGTCTTAATTATAATTCAATAACACTCAAGCTCTATCTTGATCTGCTGAAAATAGTGCCAGAAAAGCGCTTCATTGACGTTTCCGGATCCATACTTGAATCAAGGAGATTCAAAGAGCCTGAAGAGCTTAAAAAACTCAGGGAAGCTGCAAAAATCGCAAGTGACTCTTTCGATTCAATCGTACCGAAGATCAAGGAGGGTATGACAGAGAGTGAGTTGGCAGCCGAGATGGTATATCAAATGATGAAAAATGGGGCATCTGGCCCGTCATTTAGTACAATAGTTGCATTTGGAACAAACAGTTCAATGCCGCATTATTCTCCGGGAAACAAGAAATTAAGGAAGAATGAGTTTGTTCTGATAGACTTTGGTGCGGAGTATGACATGTACTGCTCGGATATGACTAGAACTCTGGTTTTTGGAAAAGCATCACCCCAGCAGAAGGAGATGTACGATATTGTGAGGGAGGCTCAGCAGAAAAGTATGCATGCTATCAAGGAAAATGTGAACGGGAAAGACATAGACAAGATAGCCAGGGATGTCATAGACGCTACGAAGTACAAGGGCAGATTCATTCATTCACTTGGCCACGGTATAGGTATGGAGGTTCACGACCATCCTGCATTATCCCCCAATTACGACTTTCCACTTAAGGCGAATATGGTGATCACCGATGAACCCGGAATCTATGTTCCAAATGTAGGCGGCGTAAGAATTGAAGATGATGTCATAGTGACAAAAGACGGATTTGAGGAGATAACAAGACCGGAGAAAGGGCTGCTCGAGATTTAGCCTTTAGAAACCGCAGTCTTCTGTCCCAATAATAGGAACTGAAGACAACCCTTTTCTATATCATTCGAATGAGACATAATAAACATAATAAGTTAGGAAAATTAAGATCTGATCTGATGGAAAGCAATGCTCATTAACTGAATCAGTAACATTCGAAATCTGCATGAAAAATTACAGTGGTACTGTAATACAAGTCAGTAAAATTCAGAAAAAATGGTATGGTTTAAAAAATCTCTCAAAAATGCTTCACCATACTGGTACGGAGGGAGGATAAAATGATTATAGAATTCAATGATCAAAAATTTTTAAAGCCCACTTGGATAAGAGAGGTGTTCAGTTCCAACTCGGAAATGTTCACAGCAGTTCGACGGGCAGCAACGGAATATGTAAGTGACGTATCCGAAAACGAGAAGATAAATCCTGCTGCAAAGTATCTTGACGAAACCTATTTCGTGTCACTATGGATGCTCAAAGCGATTGATGAACTGGCCCTGACCTCGAGGTTTGTCAACCTCTTCAGGGATCTAACAGAGCTCAATGTGCTGAAGGAGGACAGTGATTCTGTGGAAAGGTACGCAAATAGTCTAGGAATTGAATCCTCTATATCTGGAAATGAATTTACTGTCAATCTGATTGATTTCATCAGATGCTCCAAAAGGCTTACAGGAAACCAATACAGACTTGTCTTCCAGAACCCAAGAAATGGGTATGTAAAAATAAAAACTGATACGATAGCTAAAATCATAAGAGAACAGTTTGTGCTGAGATCGTTTGATTTCTATTCAAAAATTGATAGATCCGAAGCCCTCAAGGAACTGTCGAACATCGAAGAATTCTTATATAGCATCAAACAGCAGTTCATAGAAAGCAGGAAGAAGGACAGGATTGAGCTTGGAAGCATAGACTCAT
>JBBYJL010000045.1:0-9905 GCA_043196285.1 Thermoplasmataceae archaeon
GGGACTTGCCAGGATTTTCGGAGATGAAATAATAGCGGGAACGAAGGCAGGATCCATAGAAAGAATAGAGGACAGAGTCTCATTTTCAAATCAGATCCAGAAGATGTCTATTAGGCAGCCACCGTTTGTATACGTCAGGAATGAAGAGGAGCTGGAAGTCAAGTTGAAGGAGATAGGACTGCCCGTGATCATGCGCACCAGCTTTGTGATTGGCGGAAGGTCTATGGACATCATATATGATATGGCAACCGCACGAAAAAGATTCCAGGAGATCATGATCAACAGGCCAGGCAGGGATGTCCTTGTAAGCAGATATATCGAAAATTCACAGGAAATAGATGTTGACTTCATCAGCCTCAAGGATAAGCAGATAATAGTTGGACTCATGGTTCATATCGAGGAAGCGGGAACCCATTCAGGCGACGCCACAATGATCCTTTCCGGGAAGAATATAGAAGATGAAGTCATGATGCAGATCAGGGAGGTCGTGAAAAAGCTTTCCGTAACATTCGATCTTTTGGGGTTCTCAAATCTCCAGATCGCAGTCAAAAACAATGAGATTTACGTTATTGAGCTCAATTCAAGAGCGAGCAGGACAGTACCGTTCATAAGCAAGGCTACCGGCAGAGAGTGGGTGGAAACAGCAGTCATGGCAATGTTCGATCAGCCGGTAAATGTGGAGGAAGCAGACGTAAGGGGATTCTTTATTAAAGTTCCAGTTTTTCCGTTCAAAAAATTTCCTGAGGAGGAACCTCTGCTTGGACCGGAAATGAAGTCAACCGGAGAAATGATGATGGCCGGCAGGACCTATGAGGAAGCCATAGCAAAGGTCGCCAACTATATGGGAATAAGCAACATTAAAGCAGCAATTCTAACCATTAAGGACGATGACAAGGATATTGGATCTGAGATTGCAGGTTTCTTGGCAGGAAGAGGAGTAACACTCTATGCTACACCGGGTACATCGGCATATCTGGTAGGAAAGGGGATCAGCAACTTTACAATATACAGGATGGAAGATGCGAGAGAACCCAGAATAGACACAATCATTAAGGAAAGGATACCGCAGATCGTGATCAATACGCCTACGATGATCTCAACCGATCAGAAGAACGGAAATGAGATGCGGAAACTTTGCATAAAGTACGGGATACCACTGATCACAAACGCAAGGCTTGCATACGAGCTTTTAATCCATGGATCAGGCAGTACAGCTATCTCATACAGGGAAATCAGTGAATATCAGAGCATCTGACATTCAGGACATGAATGCCTGATCCTATGCAAATTATTTATAATACGTAAATTATATAGAGTGTTCATGGCTAAGAATAACAGATATCTGAGTACACTTTTTGTTGCGATAATAGCAGGTATCATACTTGACGCTTTTTTCAGTGTTGTTCCTCATTTTTTCTTCATACTGGCCGGCATCCTGACAGGCATAATTGCCAGGGGAATATTACGGGGAATAATTGCCAGCGTTGCCGCAGGCCTGATCACGTCTGCAATAGTGATCATTCTGGCTGCAGCCAATGCTACAAATGGTCTTGTCTCTCTTGCATCCCATCTCGCATTTTCAACAGTGCTTTATTCCATGACCTTTGAAACCATAAATCTCATCGGGATACCCATAGAAAAGCTTGTGATACTCCTCCTTTCATACTCTGTTCTCATTGGCGGGCTTGGGGGTTTTATTGGCGGTGCAATAAGATCCGGTGACTGAGGACTGATCAAACATGGAGTAACGATGTCATGATTCCATATCGCATGGTTCAGTCATATGGATGAAAGGCTATGCAATATCCAATAAATAAGCACGATTTTCCTCAACATTGAACCTCATTGAAAATATTATTATTAGGGAGTCTGCTATGTTATGATCAATGAAAATATCCTTCAGGATTGTTGCCGCATCCTATAGAACCAGCGATGTAGCGATTGAACTCTTCGGCAGGACTCCGGACGGAAAGTCTGTAACTGCGCTGTTTTTCGGTTTCAAGCCTTATTTCTACGTCATAGGTCCATCGCCGGATCTTCAGAAAAGGCTTAAGGACCAGGGCGAGCTTGAAGGTACAGAGAACATACAGCTATGGTACGAAGGAAAGAATTATGATGCCTTAAAGGTCATAGTCAAGTCCCCGTGGAAAGTTCCAGAAATGAGAAAGGACGCCGGCCAGGTAACCCTTGCTGCAGACATACCCTTTCACCACAGGTTCATTTATGACAACGATCTTGGATCCTGCGTTGAGGTTGAAGGAGATGAATTGCCAGAAGAGATGAAAAATTTTACCACCGATTATGTTGTGAGCATAAAAAATGTCAGAACCGTCGATGCGTTCAATCCGGTTCTCAAGATACTCAGCTTTGACATAGAGAACTCGATCCAGACCAAGGAAATATATGTTATAGGCTGGGCAGTGCAGGACAGCACCGGTATAAGAAAAGGATCGTTCAGCGGCAACGAAAAAGATCTCCTCAGGGACTTTGTTGAATTCGTAAGGAAGGAGGATCCTGATCTGATCACAGGGTACAATATAGATGGTTATGACATGCCAATGATCCAGGAAAGGCTTAAACATCACGGTCTTTCATTTGACATTGGCAGGGATAAGCTGGAACCCAGGAGAATTGTGAACCAGTACTGGAGAGTCCACGGAAGACTGATAAGTGATACTTGGTGGAACGTGAAGAAGATACTTCACCCGAAGAACGAGACCTTGAATGCGGTTTCAAAGGAAATGCTCGGAGAGGGAAAGGACAATATAAACCGGCTTAAAATAGAAGAGGAATGGAAGAACAGGAGGGAAGAGGTGATTGATTACTGCATCAAGGATGCTTACCTGACCCTGGAGATATTCAACAAACTCCGGGTTGTTGACAGGAACATGTTCATGGCCACGGTGGCAAAACTTCCCCTCGACGATGTGACCAATGGTGGAACAAGCAATTATGTTGATTCGATACTGATCAGGAGGGCTGACAGGGAAAGGATAGCGGTTCCCATGACGCTGTACTCAAGGAAGGAGAAACCTATTGAGGGTGGTTACGTTGAATCGATGGGAGCGGGTCTCTACAACAACGTTGTTGTTCTGGATTTCAAGAGCATGTATCCATCAATGATCATGAAATACAATATATGTTTCACCACACTGAGCCCTGAAGGCACTATTGTAGCCCCAAATGGCGTTAGATTCCTTGACAAATCTGTAAGAAGCGGCCTGATTCCAAGAATCCTGAAGGACCTGATGGATGAAAGGGACAGGGTCAAGAAGATAATGAAGGAAGCCCAACCGTCTGATAAAGCCTATTATGATGGTATCCAGGGCGCGATAAAGATACTCATGAACACATTCTATGGCGTTCTCGCGTCCTCGTTTTACAGGTTCACCAATCCTGAAATAGGAGCTGCAGTAACTGCTTATGCAAGGAAGACAATTACAGGGCTCATTGAAAAGCTGCGGAAAGAGGGACACAAGGTTATATACGGCGATACGGACAGCATATTCATTGAATCAGGAATATCTGATCTGGAAGAGGTCATAAAGTTCGGGAAGAACACAAGCGAAAGGCTGTCCTCAGAGGAAGGTATTATACTGGAGTTTGAAAAGGTCATGAACCCGTTCTTTTCCCACGGTGCAAAAAAGAGGTATGCGGGCAGGATCGTCTATCCAAGGGATCAGTCTGGCGAGACACTTGTAAGAGGATATGAAATGAGGAGAACAGACTCATTTGATCTGCAGAGTGAATCCCTGTCAAATGTATTTAAGTATATTCTGGACGAGGATATTGAAGGAGCCAAGAAATATGCATCCGAGATTGTCAGTAAGGTAAGAAGAGGGGATCAGGATATAGACATAAGGAAACTTGTCATATCGAGATCAGTCAAGAACTTTGGTGAATACAAAACGGAAGATTCGCTTGCAAATGTACGCGTTGCCAAGAAGCTCATGATGCAGGGAGAGACTTTCATTCCAGGGATGAAGGTATCCTGGATTGTTACGGACAGCAGAAAAACACCTCAGGAAGTAGAACCATATATTGAGGGCACGCCCTTCGATTTCACGCCGGACTGGGAATATTACTCAAAGAGGGTGGAAGAAACCCTCAACAGGGTACTTGAAAGTGTGGGAAGTGAAATAAAAATATCTGGGGAGAAGGCAGAGGTCAGGAACAAGGCAAAAATAACCACTCTTGACAGTTTCTGATACTAATAGTACTCAGAAGGATCAATAACGTTTGCAGGAGCCCCTTCAAGAAATTTCTTTACATTCCTGCATGCCAGTATTATTGATTCATCTATGTCACCTGGCACCTCGTCTCCCACATGCGGGGTAAGTATGCAGTTGGGCGGTATCTCATCCGTTATGCGGGTCTCTCCCCACCATACATCAGCAAGATAATATCGCTCTGGAAACCTCTTGAGGTAGAGGAGCATATCTTCCTTGTTCACTATCTCGGCTCTTGCGATATTAACAATAATCTCGCCGTTGAACATTGCCAGCGCATCCTTATTCATGATGCCCCTTGTTTTGTTCGTTAAAGGAAGCGATATCACGATAATGTCAGAAAGAGTAATCAGTCTGGCAATGGAAACCGCAAAACTGTCAACATTAGGGTCATCTACCTGTGATCTTGTATATGCGATAACACTCATCCCGAAAGACTTTGCAATAACTGCGATCTGCTTTCCTACCTCCCCGTACCCGATTATCCCTATTTTTTTCCCGCGTACTGTTTTCACAGGTTCTTTCTTGAATATTTTGTGATGGGTCTTGTTGTTAAGATCGATCAGCTTCTTTGTAACTGCCAGGATCAGGGCAAACACATGCTCTGCAGTGGAAAACGCAAATGCTCCAGGATTGTTGCATACCGTAACGTTGGGAGGTATGTTCTTGAGGCCAAGCCCGTCAAGACTTGCATAAATACCCTGTATCAGCCTGGTCTTTTCCGTGATCTTGTATTTGGTCGCAACTATCTGGATATCCGTTCCAGATTCCCTGTCCACTACCGGATTGAGGCCCGTGATTTCCTGGCACTTCTTAAGAACATCAGGTGATACATTGAAGGTAAAAGCAAGATCCATGTTGACCCTTTATGATTTGCATGTTAATTTTATTTAGCCTTAAAACTTTCTGTTGTGCATATATTTGATCCAGGAAAGGATCATATTCAGGAACTCACGATGAAGGAGGAAGGAAATCCGGTATGATATTCAAGAAAAAGGAAAGGGAAGAAAAGCCTGAACAACCAGCAAAACTTGAGAAAATGTGCCCTCTTTGCGGAAGTAAATATGAAATGTCCATAAACTTCTGTCCCAGGGACGGGCAGCACCTCATAATCGATCTTCCATCAAAGCAGGAAAATACAGAAGAAAGTGTAAAGTGCAAGAACTGCGGTTTTGTCAACCAGCCAACATTAAAAGGATTCTGTGTCAACTGCGGGGAGAGACTTGAAGCAAAGGAGAACGTGATGAGTGCATGGCTTTATCCGGTTGGGCTGTATCCAATATTAGTCAAAAAATTTCCATTTGATCTTGGAAGAGATCAGTTATTTAGACTTCCAGGAGCCGAATTTATAAGTTCACCACATTTGAGGATAACAATGGAAGGTGGAGAATTCTATCTGACAGATCTGAACTCACTTAATGGTACTTCCATCAATGGCAGGATTATGGGTTCAGGGAGCACTCACAAGAAAATCAAGCAGAGGATATTCACAAACGACATAATTGGGCTTGCACCAAGCCAAAAGGGAAACGGACTGATAACGATACAATTCAAGGTACAGGATAAATAGTGTCCACTCAATATGGTATAAAGAAGATAGAAACTGATCCTGCATGAAGATATCTGGAATAGGAATAAAATTTCACAGTGCTACGATAATAATCGCCAGTATACTCACAATACCTGCTCTCATTTCATTGTCATTTCTTTCACCGTTGCAGAAGATAACATCATATCTGGCATTGTCTGCGATCCTGTCTCTTATACTGATAGTCATGCTGGCTCTGTCATGGTCTGCGGGGTGGATTGACAGATCAAGTTCTGGAAGCGTATCCAGGATCAAAGAAAATGAGGGCAGGATGATTATGCCAATCCTGATCGCAGTCTCGACACTGTCAGGTACCATTGGCTTTGTTTTCGTTGATATCGTATTCGGGTTCTGGGGTACAGTTCTTTATGCCTTTTCTCTTATCCCGTACCAGATCTTCACTGCAAGATGGATAAGGCCTCACGAAAAGGTCAGCAGATCATCTACGGACATACTCTTTATAAGTCCATTCAATTCAGTTTCAGCCGCCCTTGTGATCGCACTCTTATTTCTGACATACTACGGATATTCTGGAATAATCTCTGTATTTGTCCTGATATTCCTCGCAGATATCGTTTCAGTATATTCAAACAAGGATAAACAGTTGAGAATAAAAGAAGCATCTGACAGGGCACTGGTACCATTCGCTATGATAGGTGCAGACTTCCTTGTCTATATGATCTATATCTACCTGATACCGGGTGGAATCGGGGTGTTTTTAATTCCGTTAGCCATAATCATCATATTCTCAATATTTCTTATGCGCATAAGGAAGAGATATATCGTTTCAATAATCATAGAATTTGTCTATATCATTCTCGTTTTGATCTCCCTTTATGAGTTCTATGCACATTTAAGGAGCTATGAGATTGAAGGTCTTATTACACTCCTGGCCCTCACTGCAATAGCAGGCATGAATCTGCGTGAAATGGATACGGGATTCCACAAGATAGCGTCGGCTTTCAGATTCTACCGTTATCGGCCTGCGATTGGCCTTATATTCCTTGTATCAGCTGTTGGGATTACGGAATTTACCGGTATCTTTTCATATACTCATTACATCAACTACAGCAATCTGATTTTTCTTCTCGCCAATATATCCTCAATAGGTGTAGTTTTTGATAACTATATCCTGTTTGCTGGCATTGTAATACTTGCTGTAATATGTGCAATGACCATTCGTGGAACGAAGTATTTTTCTGTTGTGCTGTTTGCCATACTCGTTCTGGGATTCTTTTACGGTATCTATTCAATACTTTCACTGAGGGTTTCCGGTATATGGAATCCGGTTCTGCTGGAGGTCATTACAGTTTCAGTGATAATTACAGCGGTGGTTGTTTATGAGCCTTTCTTCAGATTCACCAAGAATTACACCGACAGAATTCCATATTCAATGTCGCTTTCATACCAGCTCGGAAATGCGGAGTATCTCCATGGCAGGTACGACGTGAATCTGGAGAGGAATAAAAAGAGGAATAGAGACCTGCTTGGCGCCGGGGGATTTGCATATGTCTTCAAGGGGAAGGACATAATCACGGGCAAAAACGTAGTTATAAAAGTGCCCCGCGTCTATGACGAAGAATCCAAGAGCGAAAAGGAGAAGAAGGAATTCCTGGCAGATTCCGTAAGGCAGCTTTATATGGAGAGCAGGATACTTTCCCAGCTTAATCATCCAGGTATCGTTCAGTATCTTGATTATTTCAGGGAAGAATCCGATCACTACCTGGTGGAAGAGTTTGCAGACGGCAAAAATCTTAGCTCCCAGCTTGGGAGTGAAAATAAGATTGGAAAGGTAATGTCAGAGGAAGAGACAATTTCAATCGCACTAAGCCTGCTATACTCGCTTAACTACATACATCTCCATGAGGTATATCATAGAGATCTTAACCCAGGCAACATAGTGCTCTCCAAGACCGGTCCCAAGATAATAGACTTCGGTACATCAAAAACACTCACAGAAAGGAGATCCACAGCATTTTTCTCTCATAGCCAGCGAATAGGGGTCCCATGTTACCATCCTCCTGAACTTGATTCAAAGACCAAGATAAGGGTATCAGCATCATATGACACATACTCGGTAGGGGCTCTTATCTGTTCAATGCTGACTGGAAAATTTCTTGACGAGGATGTAATGAAGTCAAAATACGGGCACTCATTCATCAACAGGGATTTCCTTGAAGCGGAGATTAAGGGAAAGGTAACCCCTGAAACATATTTTGTTATACAGAAGAGCCTTTCATTCAATCCGGATGACAGATTCCAGTCAGCATTCGAGATGATTGCTGCTATCAACGGATGGAAGGGTGAATTCATTGTCACAGACATGGGGCAGATACATCACCTTCTAAGGAACGAAAAATATTCCCTGATATTTTCTCCCAAGGTGATTGCCAACAGGATCTTCAACGTGTATCTCGACGTGAAAGACATACGGATATACGATACGGAGAAAGATGAAGAGACCCTGATCGGATCGATAAGCTACGATCAATCTACTGGCTTCTATACAATGACAACAGCAAGGGGGAGACTATCGTTTGCAAAGAAGATAGGGATCATGCCGGAAAAGATGGTCCGGCAGAATCTTGAAATGGATACGATTTACTACTTCAGGCAGGACATGAAGGGTGGAACATTTGCGTTTCACAAAATATTCTGAGATCGGTGATACAATTGGATGTTGGATCTGGTAGCATAAAGGGGAAGGTCAGAGAGAAGGATGAGGATTCAATCTATTTTCAAGTCTACAGTGGGCAGAACGCAGATAAATTCGATGAATCAGGAATTTTTGTACTCGCAGACGGGATGGGAGGTGGAGAGAAGGGCGAGATAGCCAGCAAAATCGCGGTTGACGCATTCAAGGCAAGAGGAAACGAAATCCTGAGATCCGACGTAGATGGCGCGATTAAAATAATCAAGGATGCAGTGGAGGAAGGGAATAACAACATCATTCAATACAAGACACTGAACCATTATTCGGAAATGGGTACCACGATTACCGCAGTCTTTTACAGGGATGGATGGGCTGTGATAGCAAACGTAGGAGACAGCAGAACTTATGTTATAAATCCAGGCTATCCGTTGCAGAAGACAAGAGATCATTCGTATGTTCAGGAGCTTGTAGAATCAGGCATGATAACGGAGGATGAAGCAACATTCCATCCCAGAAGGAATGAGATAAGCCTTGCGCTGGGATTCCAGAAAAGTATAACGCCCGATATCTATGTATGGCGGATATTTTCCGGGGACCATATACTGCTCTGCTGCGATGGTCTATGGGAACCTCTACACAGGGTACTCGAGAACATAATCCAGATGAGGGCTCCCTGCCAGGAAAAGGTCAATCAAATGCTCAATCTTGCCAACGACCTGGATGGAACGGACAACATATCAGCTATTCTTTTTGCACCAGTGCTGAATTTGGACATAGAAAAGTTTTCAAAAAAACCGACAGTATCCACAGGCATAAAGGCCCATTAACGAGCTTCGAAATACAATCGATCAGCATGATCAGTATTCCACATCGCTCAATTTTTCATGAAAACCATACCACAAAAAATTAATACGGTATCCAGATAGTTTATCCACAGTTGGAATGGTTAAATGGATTGTGATAATTTAATAAAACAGGTTGAAAACAAATATATCCAGATGGTCAGATCTAAGGAGGACGATGACAACTCGGATCCTGCTGATATCGCAAAATCCAGCGCTGATTTCATTGACTGGTTTGAGGAAATAATAACAAGTGGAATCGTTGACACCATAAACGGGGAGGTGGAATCCATGAAGCACTGTATACTTCGGAGTCTTGAAACTGATCCGGAAGGTCTCAAATATGGCATCCTGTTTGACGCGCTCTCACTCTTCTCCAACTCACGGCTTAAGGAAATGTTTGGTGTCCAGATCTTCCAGGAACTTGATGACTGATTTCACAGTTCTTGTTCCTGTAGATAGCGATTGCCTGACTGACCATTACCACATTAAGGAGGTAATGAGATTTTCAATTGGACATTGTCAAGATCTGGTTGATAGGTACCTGTGATACCAGTGGAATGTTCTCAGCAATCCTTCTTTAGTTTTGAACC
>JBBYJL010000046.1:0-9887 GCA_043196285.1 Thermoplasmataceae archaeon
TTTTAAGCCGAAGCCCGCAAAAAAGGATTCTACAACTACAAAGGAGCCCTTAGATGAGTGAGGAGATGCCAGACGATCCTATCGTTCCAGAGGGTCGCCTTCTTATCAACATGATTAAGGCAAATAAGATACTGATAAGGCATATTGATAGAATGCTGAAATTAGCAGGAACAAGCATAGTGGAACTGGGAATTCTCCACAGGATAAGGTGCATGGGCTACACCAGGCTAACCGATCTTGCGCAGGACGACCTCATAAGCAAACCCAGGGTTTCAAATATTCTGAATGCCATGTTGGAAAGAGGCCTCATAGACAGGGTAAAGGACAGCAGAGATGAGCGTGTTTTTGAGCTTGCCATAATGGAACCAGGGGAGAAGCTTTATACTCAATCAATAAAAAGCTTAAACCAATTCTCACGTGAATTTTTCACAGGCATTGATCTGAAGACTGTAAACCAGGTTATAGAGAAATTACTTTATCGCATAGAGGAAGTTTCTGTCAACAGTCCATCTCAAACATCAGAAGACTGATCGATCCATCCTTTATTTCATGCTGGCGCTGAAGCTATCTGATTTCCATGATGAGACCAATTCACGCATCTTCTTTGCGTGCGGCGGCATAAACTGAAGCTGCAAAGAAGACAACAGCAAGTATTCCCATGTATATGATATATGGAAGGGCCAGAGATATGTTGCTGAACAGCAATATGTCGTCAAGTATCTTGATGAAGTAAGTCAACGGGAGCACGGAAGAGATTGCCTGAAGGTATCCAGGCATTATGCTGATGGGGAAAAAAATTCCGGAGAGAAACATCATGGGGAAGAAAATTACATTTCCTATGAGGCTTGCTGTTTCTTCTTTTCTCGTCAGAAGACCGGCAAGGAGCCCAATTGATACAAAGGTTATCAGCCCGATAAAAATGGAAAGAACGACAAGGATAACTCCGATGCCTGATACAGCAAGATTTATCCCGAAGAATGTCACTCCGACAATAATAAGAACTGCATCAGAGAGGAGCGTAATGCCCATGTAAAAAACAATAACCGCAAATAGCCATTCAAGTTTTGTCAGGCCTGTGAAAGAAAGCTGTCTGAATATCTTCTTCTCTGTATAGTTTGGCACTATATAGATCATCGAGAAGATGCCATTGAGCATGGTGAAACCAATCAGTCCAGGCAAATAATAATCAACAGATTTTGGTATATTCTGCGCAACAGGTATGTTGGTTAGATATATCGCAGATGTGCCATTGTTCCCAAAACGGAATAGTATATTCTGCAGAACCAGAGAAAGGGACTGGGAATATGGGTCGGCCGGGTTTGAATAGTAGGAGACGAAAGTTTTGCCCGACTTCAGTCCACTTGAGAAATTCACGGGGATCCTGATACCCTGATCCACGGAATTATACACCATATAACTGGTCAGGTTCTGACCTGATGGAACCATCTGGAGAGTGAAGAGTCCGGTGCTGTTTATTGCCGCTAGCATCTGGCTGGTCAGCGGAGACTGGTCCATGTCCTTAACGGCAAGTGTTGCTTTCTGTGTTGATGTACCGCCAAAGATGGCACCAAAAATGACCATGAATATGACAGGAAGAAGGACAACGAAGAAGATTCCGGATTTGGATCGCATAAATGATGTTGCGTGAAGCCTTAGATATGCCATGCTCCTTTTAAGATTCATCAGTTTCAACCCTACCTACAAGCCTCATGAATACATCTTCAAGGCTTTCCCTCTTCATATTTACATCCTTGAGATCGATATGGTTCTCCTTGAGAGTGTCGATTATTTCAAAGAACTGGTTGGTATCCTTAATGACCACCTGTGTTGATCCATTCTCAGATGTAACGTCATAGCCCAGTGGTTTCAACACTGATACTATATCAGAACCTGATCTCAAAATGACTTTGTCTCCAACATGATTGAGTCGAATAATCTCTTCTGGAGACCCTTCTGTAATGATCTTCCCCTGTTTTATGAAAGCAACCCTGTCAGAAAGTTTCTCTGCCTCCTCAAGGTAATGTGTTGTCAGGAATACCGTTTTACCTGATCCCTTCATTTTTTCGATAATTCCCCAGACATTTCTCCTGGAGAATGGGTCAAGACCGGCTGTGGGCTCATCAAGAAAGAGCACTTCCGGATCGTTAGACATGGCCATTGCCAGACCGAGTTTCTGTTTCTGCCCGCCTGACATGTTCTCAAAAGGCGTATCCTTCTTGTCATACAGATCTACCTCCTTGAGGATCTGAAGAACATCAGTTCTGATCCCAAGGCATTTCTTGTAGAAGGATAACGCCTCTGCAGGAGTTATGTTTGCCATAAAATTGAAGTCCTGAGGGAGTATGCCAATTCTTCTGCTAAGATCCTTCCGATCCTTAACAGGATCAAGGCCGAGAACAGCAACCTTGCCGGAAGTTTTCCTCCTGATCCCTTCCAATATCTCAACTGTTGTCGTTTTTCCGGCTCCATTAGGGCCAAGCAGGCTGTATATTTCACCTTCCCTGACATTCAGATCAATACCGTCAACCGCTCTCACACTTTTGTATTCCTTTACAAGATTGCTGATTTCTATTACGTTTCCCAACTGATATTATATATGCAACCCATATTTATTTTTTTTTTGATTTACACAGGGAATTCGCATGTTGCTAAAGAAATCGCTTAAATATATTGATTGCATAAGAGAAAAACGCAGAACAGTAATTTTGAATACAATATAAGAGGACTTGACAGAAGACTTTGGATCCTTAGCATCACAAGATTCATAAGATCCTTTGGGAGAGGATCAACATTTGTCTTTCTCCCTCTAATATTCATAATAAGCTACAAGATCTCATTCATAGACACGGGTCTTCTTCTGGGTTCGGCATCCGTTATAATGGCAATAGTCCAATATTATGCAGGTATATTCACTGATAAGATAGGCAGGAGATCCATACTTGTATATTCACAGATTCCCGCGGTGGCTTTTTACGTCCTCATTTATTATACAGTTGCTTTCCCGCATTACTTCATCCTTCTGGTACTGGCATGGTATGGCACAATTGTGATAAATTCCATCCAGTACCCGGCAGTTCAGGCTTCAGTCGCAGACATCACGTCAGTTCAGGACAGGCTCTCAGGATATACGATTATGAGGATCATGGCGAACCTTGGTATCGCCATAGGGCCTTTGATTGGTGCATATCTTGCAGGATATGGATTGCAGTACATATTCCTCATATCTGCCGCAGCCACGGTTGCAGAAATAATCATGCTCTATCTTCTGATGAGGGAGACTTATTTCCCGCAGAAGACGGGGGTCATGAAGAAGGGCGATCTCAGAAGGTCCTACTCTGGCGACAGGTTCTTTGTCATCTTCATTGTAATTGGAATAATACTAGGATTTTTCATGAGACAGAGAGGCAGCTCCCTGACAGTATACTCTGTCGCCATTGAGAATCTACCTTTCATGTACCTCGGTTATATCTGGGCACTTAACGGATTCCTGGTCGTGTTGCTGCAGTTTCCAATCCTGAGGATAATGACGAGCTCTGGAAACCCCATGCTCTGGAGAGGCATAGGAACTCTATTCTATGCAGCAGGTTTTCTTGTGCTGATCAATTATCCGACATTGACAATTCTTCTGATATTCATGTCCATATCAACGGTTGGGGAAGACATGCTCTCTCCGACGACACAGAGCATCATCACAACAATCGCACCCGGCAATATGAGAGGGTCTTATATCGGTGTGTACAACCTCTTCACCAGCATAGGGTCCTTCAGTGGAGCAGTACTGGGACTCTGGCTTCTGTATGTTTTGAGAAATCTTACAGCAACGTACTGGATTGTTATAGCGATTGGATCGGTTGCAGTTTCCCTGATGTATATTTCGATCAGTGGAATTTTCAAGAAACGCTTCTCCGAGATCGCTCGTGGAAAAGTGAATTCAGCCGAAACATGATCCATAATAACGTACGACAAGTAAATATTATTGCTTATTCTATCATCCATCAATAACACTGAGTGCTGGTGAGGAAACAAATGACAAATGACGGGCATAAGAAAATGAGTGTGCTCTATGGATCAGGAAAGGAATTAGAAATAAGCAGAGATTTCTCTGATTATCTTGCGAATCTGTTAAAGGTTGATATGGGAAGCGAGACATGGGACGGAACTGTATTAGTCCCCGAATTCTCCGTTGACGATGAATTGAGAGCAATACTGGAAAATGTTATCCAGCCGGAAAGGGTCAGCTTCGATCCGCAGATCCGCCTTTCGCATTCCATGGGAAAATCATCCCTTGAAATTGCGAAAGCAATGGTCTACCAGCTTCCAACTCCAGTCGATGCGGTTGTTTTTCCAAACGAAAAAGAGCTGAGAAGACTCATCACCGTCCTCAAAAAGAATGATGTGAAAATATCAGTCTTCGGTGGCGGATCATCAGTTACGGGTGGAATCAGATCCAAGAAATACGAAAAGGTTGTCTGCATTGACACATCCAACCTTAACGAGTTTGAGACAGGCAAGGGTTATTGCAAAGCAGGTTCAGGGATCATAGGTTCCAATCTGGAAAAGATGCTGAACAATAGGGGGATGACGATGGGATTCTTCCCGGAGTCTCTTGAACACTCGACACTGGGCGGATGGATATCGACAAAAGCATCCGGTCAGGAGTCCAATGCATATGGAGATATCGAGGACATAGTGATTGGTGTCGATCTATACCGATCAGATTCCACTGTGCTTGATAGTGGCTATACAAGATTTTCGTCCGGAATTATAGGAAAGGACATTGCTACAGGCGGGGAAGGCAGGAATGGAATAATTGTAAGTGCAAAGATGAAAATATTCCCGAAGCCAGAGAAGAGATTTTTCCAGTCATATATCCTTCCATCATTTATTTCCGGAATTGAGATGATGAAAACTATGAATAAGTTTCCGGATGTCATGAGGCTGATGGACGAGACAGAGACAGACATGGCTCTGAATGAAGCGGGCGACAGCTTTTCCAAGAGAATTCTTCAGAGGATGATGAAATCTAAAGGAATTGCACACGGTTCCATGCTAATCATAGTCAGCAGGGAAAAATTCGTGATGCCAAAAATTACCGGATCCATCAAGACCGGTCAGTCACCTGCACTTCACTGGAATGAAACCCGCTATCAGAGGCCTTTCCTTGGGAACATACTGTGGAAGAGGTCTGTTGTTGTTGATACCCTTGAAACCTCTGCTTCATGGGAAACTATCCATACTCTTTACCAGAACGTGAACAGTGAATTTTTGCAGATCACAAAGGAGATGGGCATCACAGGTGTGATAATGTCACACATCTCCCACGAGTATCCTTCCGGTGCCTGCATTTATTTCACCTTCATGTTCAGGAGCAAAAATCCTGTCGAGGATCTGAGTACAATCCGCGATCACATAATTCAGACTTTTCTGTTATCTGGAGGGAGCATCACACATCACCATGGTATTGGAAACGAATTCAGACAGTACCTGAGTGAAGGAATCAGAACTATACAAGAGAAGGTGTCTGATCCCCTGTTCCTGCAGATGTAGTGATCGTCTGATAACCACGTGTGTACGGTGAATTGAGATTACAGTAAAACCTGGAAGATATCGATGACAATGAAAGTGGCATTGATTGAGAACCCAAAGTCAGGCAAGGATTTGCGATTTCCTGTTATCGATGCACTCAGAGAAGCTCTTAAAGATGTTGAAATTGACCATGTAAAAACAGAGTACGTAGGTCATGCTTCGTCCATTGCAATGAGCTTGATCAATGCATCAGACGCACTTTTTGTCGCTGGTGGCGATGGTACTCTTAATGATACCGTTCAGCAGATATCAGGAATAACCACCGTTCCCATACTTGTTATTCCAACCGGCACCGGTTCTGACTTTGCAAAATCACTGGGAATTTACAGTATTCAGGACTCCATCCAAGCCTTTAGAAACAAAAAGGTGGTCAGAGTAGATTCCGCTATGTCTCATTTCGATGGCAAGGACAGACTTTTTGTCAACATAGCAGAAATTGGATTCGGAGCTTCCGTAATGGACAGGGTGAACCGATCTGATACCGGAAGAAACGTTTTCATGCGATCGATAATGCGTGAAGTTTTTAACCTTAAATCTTATGATCTAAAGGTTTCCTGCGACGGATCAGAGAAAGAATTCTCAACCGCAGAAATCATCATTGCGAATGGTCAGTATTTTGGAAAAGGAATGCACGCATCCCCCGGATCACGGATGGATGACGGGTTTCTTGATATTCACCTTATACGAAGATTGGGCAGGTTGTCTCTGTTAATGAAGCTCGGAAGTCTCAGGTCGGGAAAGTACATTGAGAAGAATGTAGTGGAGAATTTTTCCTGCAGGAAGGTGTCAATATCGGGCGAAAAGGCTCCTATAGAAATGGACGGAGAGGTTGTAGGGTTTACTCCAGTCACCATCGAAGTAATTCCCGGCTCCCTCTCGTTTTACTCAAACATGTAGTGATCAATCTGGAAAGAGAAGCCCGTATGCCACGTCATCCAGATCGTTCCTGCCTGGACTCACGAATGTGTGCCGTGTTTCTGTCATTTCCATGATTCCCTCAAGTCCAAGTTCTCTTCCTATTCCGCTGTTCTTGAATCCTCCTCTGGGAGCGGCAGCAGAGAGAAGATGATATTCGTTGATCCAGACAGTACCGGCCAGAATACTGGAAGCTACCCTTCTGCCCCTGTCCATGTCACCCGTCCATATACCAGCCGCAAGCCCGTAATTTGTCCTGTTTGCCAATTCAATTGCTTCGGATTCACTTGTAAAATCCATTACTGAAAGAACCGGTCCAAAGATTTCTTCCTTTGCAATCTCCATCTCATTATCGATTCCGGTTATCAGCGTGGGTGGATAATAAATCCCGCCGGCAGGAACCTTTCCAGAGATATCGCAGCGATAGAATACCTCTGCGCCCTGTTCAACACCCCTGTCAACCATCCTTATGATTTTTTCCTGCTGCGCTGTGTTCGTGATAGCACTAATATCAGTTTCCATCTCCGTCGGGTTTCCGGGGCGCATCTTTTCCATATATTTGCTGAGTATATTCATGAATTTATCCCTGATTGAGGACTGGATGATCAGCCTGCTACCTGATTCACACAACTGACCTGAATTCAGGTAAATTCCAAAGAGGACGCCTTTGGCCGCATGATCAAGATCTGCGTCTGCAAACACTATATTCGGGGACTTACCGCCGAGTTCAAGTGTGAACTTCTTGATTGTTGGAAATGCACTGCCCATCAGTTTAGATCCAGTGGCAGATGATCCAGTGAAACTTACTAATCTCACCTTAGGGTTTTTAACAATTGCATCTCCAACTTCCTTCCCGGATCCTGTTACAACGTTTATAACACCAGCTGGGAAACCTGAATTTATTGCATCTTTTGCAAGCTCCAGTGCAGTCAGAGGCGTGTAGTGTGAGGGCTTAAGAACCACAGTGTTGCCAGCAAGCAAAGCAGGAGCAATCTTCCACACTGCCATCAGAAATGGCACGTTCCAAGGGGCGATGGCCCCGACCACTCCAACAGGCAGGTGTTCAACAATTCCTTCTGTATCAGGAAATTCAGGATGGGTGATTCTCCTCTCAATCTCAAACTCCCTTGTTGATGCAAAGTATCTGATATGATCAATTCCTAATGGAATATCCATAAGCATGCTCTGTCTGATAGTCTTGCCTGTGTTTAGTGTCTCAAGGTTTGAATAAATATCCGATCTTTCCTGTATGCGATCAGCCAGTCTCATCAGCAGCTTCTGCCGCTCTGACAGATCAGTTCTGGACCATACTCTGTTGAACGAGTCCTCAGCATTATCAATAGCTCTGTCTGCTATGGAACTGTCGGCATAAAAGACCGTTCCAATGTATCTCCCATCTGCAGGGCTCATGAGGTCATGAGGGACTCCATCATAGGACTCCTCTCCGTTGACAACATTCCCGAATCTTAGCTTGTCCATCGTTTCACCTTGCCCTCGGATAGCATTTCAAAAAAAGATCTCGGATATCTGATGTGCCCGACTCCCTCGGGTTTGTAATGCAGCCTGTGGATTCGGATGCGAGTGAAACAAGTCCTTCAAGGTTTTCGTCAAAGCTCCTCCTGTCAATCCCGCATTCTTCAATACTATTCTCCACTCCCATAGACCTGAATAGTGATCTTATGCTGTCACTGAATTTATTTTTCCGGTACTTTTCAGGTATTGTGCCGTTCAGCCTGTCAAACTTCCTTGAAGAGACGCTATAATTGAAATCGATGACACTTGGAAGGAAGATTGCAACTGTTTTTCCATGGGCCAACTTATAGTAGGCACCCAGAGAGTGTCCAAGTGCATGAGCCAGACCGATCTGGGAGTTTGAAAACGAAAGCCCAGCCATCGAAGCTCCAATATGCACACTATTTCTTGCATCAATATTATCTGGAGTTTTAAGGACAGTTTCGATGTTCATGGAAATTAATTCAAGGGCCTTCTCGGACATAGCGTCAGAAAAGGGGTTATTCCAAGCACTCACATAACCCTCAATTGCATGAGTTATCGCGTCGGCGGCAGTGTTTTTAGTCTGCTCTGGTGGAAGCGAGGTTACAAGATCTGGATCAAGTACCGCGTAATCTGGCAGTATTTCAGGTGAGGCAAGTTCAGATTTTCTCTTCTCGCCTTCCTCTGAAAGTACCGCTGCCCAGGAACACTCAGAACCTGTGCCGCTTGTGGTCGGAATAGCTATAAGTTTTGATTTTTTCCTGAGTCCAAGCGGAACCAGAGGCGTAATGTCGTAAACATCCAGATCTGGTCGTTCATTGAGAGCGAACAGGATCTTTGATGTATCCATGGAGGAACCGCCACCAAATCCGATTACATAGTCAGGATTGAAATTTCTGATTTCATCTATACGCGAGGTCATCTCTCTGAATGTTGGTTCAGGTGATATATCTCCTATTACCATTCTTTTCGCTGATGCAGGTAAATTTCTCAATAGCTTGTCAAGTAACCTCCCCTTCACAATGAAACTGTCTGAAACGATCAGGCACCTATTGATGTTTAAATCCTTGAGAAATGAGAGTGAGTCCTCGCCGAATATGATCTCTGGAGACCTAAAAAACCACATTTGATCATCTCAGAATTCCGTCTGAACCATGGAGGCAGTGTTTACCATTTCCTTCGCGGCTCTGGTGTACCGCATTATCTTCATCATTGCGCCTTCAAGCTTGAATTTTCCAGTCAGGATACCTTTTATTGGGTCGATTTCACCGATGATGAGCTTTCTCCAGTTTCCATAGGTTCCAATATATTTGAATTCAGGCTTTGGGAGATCAGCGGCATTGTTTGAGAATTTTGCCTCTCTGCACTTTCCATGGTACAGATCAAGATATATGTATGCATCCTCTCCAAAGCTGTCATCCTTCTGGACAACAAACGTTATTGCTCCTTCCCATTTGCTTCCGGCATCCTGGTAATCAGCATTGCTGTTTAGTTTATTCATATATTCACTAACCCACTCCCCGCTCGGAAATTTAGCCATAACTACATATGTGATTGGCTTTATTTAACAGTTTGTTTGGAATAAAGATCGTCCTGATACGGAAACCAGAGAAATCATTTATAGAGTCAAGGATCGATTCGAAAATGGTTTGTCCATGGTTTCCTACTAAAAGATATTCATTCGATAATGGAAATTGCCAGATGGAATCAACATATTATTTCTCAAAGTAAACATTTTTAATATTTCGAACTCTCTCCGATGAAGTGGTCAGAAACATCTCCATTGGGAATGGAAGGTTGCTTGTTGTTTTAGACGATGACTACAGAATTGCTGATTTCTATTATTCAGGTTGCCAGGGAGAGAACCATGTAATGGGTCATCCTTTCAGGTT
>JBBYJL010000047.1:0-9711 GCA_043196285.1 Thermoplasmataceae archaeon
ACATAGGTCTGGCAACGTCAGAGTTTACTAAACATTATATTTAATGAAAATATGAACCTTAATGAAACAAGCAGTCAGACAGTATAATGGAAAAAACGCAGATCCGGAGAAAGTTGGCCAGCTAATTAAGGAATTTTTTGACAAGGAGCAATTTAAGACGCAGATCGGCGTTCATCCAAAAGGTGTCCTTGTTCAAGCTCAAAAGGGAGGTATCTTCAGAACACTGCTGGCTATGGACAGAGCTTTCACAGTGACAGTTGAGGGAGACCCTGACAACCTTACTGTAAAAATTGGTGTCGGAAAGTGGATTCAGGATCTTGGTGTAGCTGCTCTTGAGGCTATTTTTCTTACAGAACTTGTAGTTTTTGTCGAAATACCTGAAGCGCTGTGGACTTTTGAGATAGAACACCAGCTCTGGCACTATCTTGAATCGCAACTTGAACTTGGAATACAATAATTATAATCCACCCCCAATTCCCAGTTTTACAAGTATATTTGGTATATAATGGGGCACTATGCTCCTATATTCACCATTTTTATAGCGATTCGAAACGCTGTCTATATCAGAAACCTCTGTCTGAGTAAGTGAAACCTCGGCGGAAGCAGCGTTCTGTGCTGCCTGTCTACCATTCTTGGCTCCCGGTATTGGAAGAGCGCCTTTGGCGATTACCCATGCCAGACTTATCTGGCTTATAGATGAATCATGAAGTTTGCTGATATTCCTTAGCAACAATTTAATATCGTCCGGAACATTTTTCCTCTTTCTGGAATCAAAGACCCTTGCAAAATCCCTTGGCCCTTTCGAATCGAAATATTTGCCGGTAAGTCTGCCCCTCGCCATCGGGGAGTATGCGATGATTTCTATCCTGTTCTGCCTGCAGAATTCCATCATGGTGTTTTCAATTCGTCTATCCAGAATCGAGTACTGAACCTGATTTGATATAATTTCTTCCCTTGAGAGCATTTCCATTGCTTCCTTTAATATCTTAGTCGGAAAATTGCTCAGTCCTATGTATCTTGCATATCCCGTCTTAATGGTGTTTTCGAGCAACTTCATCGTTTTTCTGAGACTGGAATATATACTAGGTACCCAGTGCAACTGGTAAAGATCTATGGTCCGGCCAAGCCTCCTGTGAGAAGCCTCAATCGATTTGTCAATTCTGGAGGCATTAAAGCCAGCAACTTTTGTCGCAATGTAAACATCCTTGTCCTTTAGAAGACCGCCGAGAGTTCTTTCGGAAACTCCTCCGCCATATACTTCAGCTGTGTCAAAAAAATTAACTCCAGAAGCGATCGCTGTCTCCACAGCATCCTTTATGTCCGCCTCACTGTAGTCTGATCCCCATGAATGCATTCCTGCCTGCCAGGCACCGAACCCTACCACAGAAATGGTCATGTCGGTCTTTCCAAATTTTCTACTGATCATAACTACCACTTTTTCCCGGAGATGAGCTCATACATTCTCCTGTAAAGGGCAGAGGTTTTCTGGATCATTTCCTTAGGCAGATCCGGTATTTCAGGCTCCTTTATTCCAGATGCCCTGGCAGAATACAGATCATCATGGTAGCCTATATCCCTGTAATACTGCCTTACTGATTCCTTGCTCAGTTCAACTATTTTCTTTTCGTTGTATGCCTTCGCTTCCCAGAACCTGTCTTCATCTGCTGTACCAAAGGTGTCAACCACCACAAGTGATCTGTCCAGATCGAAAGCATACTCTTTCTTCCCGTCTGCATGAATAAGTCCGCTTTTCCCGACCTGCCTCTGTATCCTGCGATCGATTGTAAAGGTGCATTCTCTAATGTGATCAATTTCTGCAGAAGTAAGGCCGCCGATGTCGGCTGCCTCTGCGCTTGAAAGGGGCCTGTCGAACTTTTCATGCTTCGTGGTCATCTCGAAATATGGATCTGGTAATTCTTCCCCATATTCTGGAAGGTTCTTGAATCCGAGAGACTTATAGTTAATTGATCCTGACTTGATCCTGTCCATAAGTGATCCTGCGACATAATATCGTGTTACGAACTCAAGAGGAATAACGTAATCAGATCTGAAGCGATCAGGAGACCTATTCACTACGTTGAATTTTCTCACGATCATCGTCCTCTCGTCTTCCATCTTAATGAAGTGTGATTTTATATCCGTCGTCTGTGCGATGAGATCAAACCAGAATGCAGAGGTTCTGCAGAGTGAACTCCCCTTGTCCGGAATTGGTGAGGGTATTATTTTGTCAAAGACTGAAATTCTGTCGCTGAACTTGAATACCAGGTGATCTCCATGATCATAGACATCCTTTACCTTGCCGCTCCTTATCATTTGCATGAATTATCGTCATGTCATCCTTATTGGGAAAATAATATTTGCCTTGTTGAAAAAAGGCTGGCTGATCTAAGACATTACAGATGCAACTGCAAAGCATAATTGCCATGCAATGAAGTTATGTACAGATGGGCTATCCATGGGCTGTTGAAACAGGAAGATAGATTGTACCAGGTGCTTCATTCCTCGAGGCTTTCCACTAAAACAAGGGAAAGAAATGATGAAATTCTGGAGGCTGTGATGGAACAGCTGGTCTCAGGATCCGGCAGGTACCAGATCTTGAGAGAAAGTGTAGTTCCAGAGAATTTGGTTGATATATTTATTGAAATTGCCAGGGCAAGGTTGCACGTAAAGGGAAAATTCAGCAGATGGAACAGGATCTGGCTTGACAAATATGCATCGATGTATTCTACACCTGAGAATGTTGGAAAATATCGTGGCAGACGCCTGAAGGATTATGATATTGTTGATATTGGTTCAGGTGCAGGCATGCAGGCTGTCATGTTCTCGCTTTATACTGAAGTCACTGCAGTCGAAAGATTGAGGGAAAGGGTAGAAATGACTCTACTGAACTCCCAGGTTTATGATTCAAGGCAGTTAAGATGCCTAAATCTTTCTTTTCCGTTCGACATCAATAGCATCAGGATCGATCGGTCCTCCCTTATATTTTCAGATCCTCTTAGAACCGGATCATCCGGAACGAAGGAGATATCCTCGCTATCTCCAAACCCACTGGAAATAATGAAAAAATTTAGCAGCAAGACAAAAAACTTTGCGTTTGATCTGCCTCCTACATTGAAACAGCCTGAGATCAAGATGAATGGAGAGCTTGAGTATATATCAACTGAAGGGACACTTTCAAGGCTGACCTATTACTCCAATGGGATTTCAAATGATCCCAGGAGGGCTGTCCTTCTGCCTGAAGAGAAAATATTCACTGGTGATCCTCAAAAAGTAAAGTTCGAGAACGCCGACAAGCCGCTTTCATTCATATACATCCCGGACATGGCAATCATAAAAGCCGATCTCCTCCACAAGATCGATTCCATCGATCAGCTGAGGATGATTTCAGAGGATGATCGGAGACTGGTACTGACATCTGACGTCGATCTCGGTGGGGAATTTCCGGGTAGCAAATACTCAGTAGTTTCGGTTTGTAGTGAGGATCAGATAAGGAAGAATCTGGAGGAAGCAGATGGGGGCCGTGTGTTCATGAGATTTCGAATAGGTGGCAATGACGAATACTATTCACTAAAGAGGATGCTGGAAAGTGAACTTCATGGGAAAATAGACATTTATCTGTTCAAACATAAAATGGAGTTTATATTAGCTAAGAAATCCTAAATTTTTTTATGTAACTTTTTATAGACAGATGTAATTTTGTGCTGCAAAATGTTAGAATTATACTCAAAGGCCAATTTACCAACAAGATTTGGCGACTTTATAATATATACGTTCAAGAACGAAGAAATCAATGAGAATGCAGTTCTAGTAAGGGGGAACGTAACAGGTAGGGAAAACGTTCCAGTTAGAATTCACTCAGAGTGCTTAACAGGCGACGTATTTGGATCGAAGAGATGTGACTGTCGTGATCAACTTGAGCAGTCGATGGAATATCTAGCCAAACAAGATTTTGGTATGCTGATATATCTAAGACAGGAGGGTCGTGGAATTGGCCTGCTGGACAAGATAAAGGCGTACAGTCTTCAGGAGCAGGGATACGACACGGTTGAAGCAAACCTCATGCTTGGCCTGCCGGTTGACAGCAGGGATTACAGCTTTGCCAAAAACGTTCTGGATTATTTCAAGATAAAAAGTATATTACTGATGTCAAATAACCCGAGCAAATTCAAATTCCTTGAGGAACAGGGTATTGTAATAAGTGGAAGAATACCTGTAGTCAGTAACCCGACGCCTTTTGATGAATTCTATCTGGAAACGAAGAAGATCAAGATGGGCCACCAGATCTAAGAATAAATTCTGCCTACCAGGTCGTCAATCGAGAATCTCTTAAATCCCTGTGGATCCTTGACTATTTCCCCGTTTATTATAGTATAATCTACGTTTTTTGGAGATGCGGAGTATACAATATTGCCTATAATGTTTGATTCATCGGTTGGAATCATGTTTGGGCTCCTCAGGTTGATCAGAATTAAATCGGCCAGTTTCCCCTCTTCTATGGAACCTCCATCTCTGATGCCGAGAGACTGATAACCGTTTATTGTGGCAAGATCAAGCATGGTCTGCGCAGGCATCTTTGATGCATCCCATCTCTGGCCCTTGACCAGGAGTGAGGAATGTTTCATGAGTTGGAACATATCAAGAGAATTATTGGACCCATTACTGTCTGTTCCAAGCGATACTCTCACGTTGTTTTCAAGCATTTCAGGAATTGGTGCAATCCCGCCGTCTCCCAGCTTTGAATTGCTCAGGGAGTTCCAGGAAACGTTCACTCCAGCTTTTGAAAGCAGTTTCACCTCATTTAGTGTTGTCCAGACACAGTGAGCGGCAATAACTCTAGGACTCAGGAAGGATATCTTCGAGAGATGTTCGATGGGTCTCTCGCCATTCCTCTTCTCGAATTCATACACCTCCCTCCTGGTTTCCGACAGGTGTGTGTGAACCATCGTATTGTATCTCTCTGCTATTTCAGCCGATCTGTGATATACTTCGTCCCCTGCAACATATATTCCCTGGACGCCTATTCCTGGTCTGATCAGGTCGTTTCCGGAATGTGAACGAATGAAATTCTCCGCATTGTCAACAGGATCCCCATGTTGGGTGGTCTTATCCATGTCCAGTGTGTTCCAGCATAGCAGGGAGCGTATTCCTGCCTTCTCTGCAGATCTGTACACGATGTCCTCGGAATAGTAAAGGTCTGAAAATGCGGTTATACCAGAATCTATCATTTCAGCAATGGAGAGTAGTGAAGAATTGTAAATGCCCTCATCAGTCCTCCTGGAATCCAGATCAAATGTGCGTTCAAGGAATTTATCAAGATGGATGTCATCCAGCCTGCCCTTGAGGTGAGCCATGGCTGCGTGGGCATGAGTGTTTGCGAACCCGGGCAGGAGTGCGTGTCCAGATGCGTTGATCTCATTTTCTGCGTGTAATCTTTCCTTACTGACGGCTTCGATTCTGTTTCCTACGATTAGCACGCTTCCCCTGACAATATCCCTGTTCTGGTTCTGGGTAACTATAATTACGTCGTTTATGGCCAGGTCCATTCACTATTATCTCTTCAGGACTTATAACTGTTCACTGACTTCTTTTCTCTTGAAGAATGTATGGCAACGTAGATAAGTACCAGTACCACCACCATGATACCGGTGAAGTGATATTCACTGAACACTGGAAGATCAAGCAATGCAAGAATAATTATAGCAGAAATGCTTCCAACGATTACAGAATAGAACAGTTCATCAAGCCTTACCTCATAATCACTCTCGCCACCGAGGTAATATCTTATTACAATCATCAGAAGTGCCACGATAAACGTACCCAGAAGAAGGTAATCGACTGAGGAACTTATGGTATTCAATGGAAGAGATAGGGAAACAGACTGCCCGCCGATCTTGTAAGTCGCAACTGAACCATTCATCAGGAGTCCTACCAGTGCAAGATATTCGACGGTTATGGCAACATAGAACTGCTCCTGAAACCTGGTTTGAATTGCCAGGCCAGCTGCCTGATACTCCTGATCTATGGCCGAGGCGAAACTTGAATAATGGGGTAGGTAGATTATCAGGACTGCTGAAACAAACTCAAGCAGAACAGCAAGACTTCCTACCATTGCTCCAATTGTATACTGGGATTTTTTGGCATATAGACCTTCAATAATCACAACCGCAACTATGCCAATTTCGAAGCTCATTATCATTGTCGAACTGATGGGGAGGATCAAACTTGAAATGATGAATATATGTATGTAAAGCAAAGAATACAGATAGTTTACAACAAGAAGTAGAACTATGATTGTTGCGATGTTGTAGGTGAATCTTGATAAATACTCAGGCAGTAGCCTCTTCACAAAAGGAAGTAAAACCACCGGCACGACAATATAGTAGTCAAGAGATGAATATGCGAATGGAAGTACAAAAAACAAAGCTACAATTGATGGAAGCATGATCCCTATGTTGGTCGTATAAACCATATTGCCAAGATCCTTCTCCGTCTACCTCACCACCTTTCCATACTGGTATTCTGTCACAAGTCTCCTGAAGAGGTCTTTCTCAGAGGAAACATAGGTCATGAGACCAAGCCTGTTCAGCATGTATGATATGGCATTCAGTTCGTGGTTCTTCTTTATAATTGCGCTTTTCAGGAGTGCAGCTTGTGACTTAGGCCTCCCATCAAGTTTCACAAAGTTTGATGGTTCCAGGAAAAAGAGGGTGACCCTCTTCCCCTTAGGTACAATGGAGACCTTGGGGACATTGAATTCCTCTGAGAATGAAAGTGGTGTTATAACCAGGACAAGTGCATTCTTCCTTATCAGTTCAGAAATTCTTTCAAGCGATCTAAACAGATCGAACCGGCCTTGGGGATTAATCTCGGCAACCAGCCTTTCCAAACGTTGTATAGCATCATCTGATCTGGTTGCCTTTATGAAGTAATCGCTGCTTCCGTTAAAAACTATGAACCCCACACCGTCGTGGTTCTTTAGGACCGAATAGCCAGCGTTTATACTGTCTATCACAATTCGATCAAACATTCTCGCTTCTGAACTTCCAAAGTTTGACGCGCTTGAATAATCTATGACGAA
This sequence comes from Thermoplasmataceae archaeon, assembly GCA_043196285.1. GTDB lineage: Archaea > Thermoplasmatota > Thermoplasmata > Thermoplasmatales > Thermoplasmataceae > JAKAFX01. The sequence goes on from JBBYJL010000047.1 coordinate 7,079, forward strand.
GTAAACATCCAGTTGCCGCTCTTCCTCCATCTGCTTTATGTAAATATCATCACCGTTCTGCAACCCATATCTCGACCAGGCAATGTATCTGAAATCATCAGAATCAGTGTACTGCCTGACTCCATAGAAGTTGTAACCCTGCCCAACGATCCTTGACCTGTGGACACCTGTAGTGAATTTGATGTTGCTGATAAGATCGCTCCTTATACCATGAATATCGGAGAGTGATGGGGATATTTTCACCTCGTTTGCTTTTTCTATAACAAGAGTTTTGATGCAGAGTTTCATTGCGTCCTCTGAATATATTATCACCGGACCTATAAGGTACTTTCCGATGGCGGAGGAAGACAGGACATAGTCAAGAGTCCTTGATTCTCCAGGTTTCAGAACCATGTAACCCTGTGAGGGACCATCAATGGTAAAGACGTCGGAAAGGGTATCATAATAGTGAAATGCTACAGGCATCTTTGAATCATTGGAGAAAGCAAGCTTCACTGGAAACGACTTTCCCTTTCTCTGATACCTTTCTTCAACTGTTCTCCTTACCGATATCTTGTCCATATTCCTGCCACGGTGTTCATTGAATATGAGAATGTCTGATATCACTGTGAAAAGCAGCACAAGACTAAAAATTATAAAATACTCGAGGCCTATGAGCAGTGCCTCAAGTACAGAAAAAGAGGAAATTCCAAGGATAACATAACCAGACTTCTTGATCATTGGGGCGCCTTTACCTGGGCTAAGGTGCTTTCTATGATGTTTTCCACTACAGTATTTATCTGAGATCCTGCTTCTATTATCGCCTCTGAATTCAATATGAGTCTGTGGTTGAGCATTTCATTTGAAAGGAACTTCACGTCTTCAGGTATAATGTAATCTCTGCCATTGACAAGTGCATTTGCCTTGGCAGCTTTCAACATCTTGGCAGTTGTTCTGGGGCTCGCACCCAGATAGATCTTACTGCTTTCCCTGGTCTTTCTGATTATGTCAACGATGTAGGAAAGTATCTCGTTAGATGCATACACATTGTTGACGAGTGACCTGATATGAAGTATTCTTTCCTGCCCGAGTGGAATTATCTCGCTTTCTGAAACATTGTTTATTGACTGTACGATACCCATCTCCTGTTCTCTGGAAGGATAAGAAAGGAAATATCTGAAGAGGAATCTATCCATCAGGGCTTCTGCAAGCGGAAATGTACCTTCCTGTTCTATTGGGTTCTGTGTTGCCATGACAAAGAACGGCACAGGCAGCTTCTCGGAAACTCCTCCAATTGAAACCTGCTTTTCTTCCATTCCTTCAAGAAGAGCCGACTGGACCTTGGGAGGAGTCCTGTTGAGCTCATCCGCAAGCAAGACGTTTGCGAAGATCGGTCCCCTGCGGAATTCCATCTTCTTGCTTTCAAGGTTGAATATTATGCTCCCGGTAACATCGGACGGCAGCATATCTGGAGTGAACTGTATTCTCTTGAAGCCAAGACCAAGATGTTTGGAGAATTCAGATGCCAGCATGGTTTTAGCAAGACCGGGTACGCCCTCAATCAAAATATGGTTGTCTGAGAACAGGGCAATGAACATGAATCTCACAATTCTCTCAGATCCTATCACCTTCCTGGCTATCCTGGACTGTATGCTGTGAACATCTTCCCTTATTTTCATGAGTTCTTCTGACGCAATTTCTGCCATTTTTATCTCTCCTGTTCCTCTGTCTCTATAACGGACAGCTTCATGCTTTTGAGTTCGGAATAAAGTTTAACCATTTCGTCAAACAGTTCCTGCATTCCTTCTTTACCTTTCTTTCTCTTCCTTGGATTCTGAGCCTGAGACCACCTTTCGTACCTGTTGTAGCTTTTCCGGAGAAGTTTGAACTGGTCATATTTTTGTTTGATCCTTTCCACATCTCCTGAAATCAAATCAACGTAGGACTGCATTTCGTATTTTTCTGCTCTTTTTATCTCATTGTTAAATCTGTCGGGAACTACTACAAAAGGTTCTCTTTTCTGCTCAAGTGTTGGCGCGGAGTCTATCTTTGTCTTCTTACCTCTGTGCCTTAGCATAATCGTTACTATGAACAGCAGTAAAACTGGAATGAGGAATTTAATGTCAATCAATGGATTATATAGAATGTGATACAGAATGCCTTCTGCGTATGATATGATGCCGGTAGATGTTAGACTATTCACCATCATTTGACGCCTCACCGCTTGGGAAATAGAGTTTTATTATATCCATATAATTATATATGTCTGTTACTTTTTCGATCAGCATTTCCGGATCTCCATGGAAACCTGAAGAAAACCTCACCTTTTCATAGAAATCCAGATAGAAAGTAGTAAGTTTCCTGAGTGCATTAAACTGATTGACTGCTGCATCATTTATGGGTGGTGGATCGTTGATCTTATTCAGGATGGTGTAGTTGTCAGTAAATCCAGATTCGTCAATGTCTATTCCAAACTGCCTGAAGGAAGAAATGATGAACTGCCTGTTTGTTTCACTATCATTGGTGGAGCCGCCAAAATATCTCATGTAATCGGATCGGATGGAGTTATAAAGCAGAATAATAGCCTCATTCACCTTGTAGTCTCCTATTAGCCTACGTGCATTTATCACTGGAGGGATGTCGCTGACAGTTTT
>JBBYJL010000048.1:0-9535 GCA_043196285.1 Thermoplasmataceae archaeon
GGAAGTCGTCGGCTACAGTTGGGTGATTTCCCTGGGACAGTTCCTGGAAACCATAATCCCACCAGGAAACGAATGCCGGTCTCTGATTGAATGGAACATTACTGTTTTGCGTAGAAAGCCACCGAAATGCGCCCGCAAGTGGCTGAGAAGCGTTGTCTATGAAGGGCCCGGCTGCCCCAACAAACTGAGGGTTATTTGCAGAATAATTCACCGGTCTCAGCAAACCTGGGAGGGAATTATATATCTGGTTGTTCACCGCTGCTTCATTGTTGCCTGGAACGCCTGCAGCAATGGTGGTAAATCCTGAAGGTATTACAAGCAATATAACTATCATTGCAACGAAAAGCGCCTGAATCCATTTCACGTTCCCTTTGAGGGTTTTGCCTATGCTTGCAGTACCAAGCTGCCTGCGATTCTTCACTTCATGTACCTTTAGGAGATCAGCGAAATAAAGGAGCAGGACAGATCCTAGAATAGCATATGCGGGAGCCGCTGTAACGTTAAATCTTGCAGCGGCGAAGCTCATATATATTGAAACCGCACTGAATATGAGGATGAAAAGAAGGCCATCTCTCTTGTCCTTAAGATACAGGTAGATGACGTATGCCAGACCACCTAGTCCAAGAATGAACTGTGCAGGACCGAATCCGCTTATATATTGCCCCAGTGGAGGCGACGCGGCCTCTGCGATTGTATCATATACTCTTGTTTTTACAAAGTAACCCTCGCCGCTAAGAAGGGACTGCAACATTGAATGGTTGTAGAGGTTAAGAGCCTCGAGAAGCAGGCCAAGAATCATGATCAGGAAAGGAATCGTAAAAATCCATGGGTAATCTTCAAGGAAAAATATGAAAATCCCGAATATAACAAGACCAATTGCCAGGTAAAGTGGTGGGAAGAACCATACGCTGGCGTTTCCAAGGGCGATGTAGTAATATGAACCCATCAGAAAGCCAAGGGCCGCAAAAAGCGTGAAATGATAGGTAAGATACTGGGTACTCTTTTTCCTGAAAATGTTAACAATAATTTGAGCAAATACATATATGATGATGATGGCCTCGATATAGGCGTAGCCCTGCCACGAAAGCATCAATCCTCCCAGACTTGCTCCAGCCAGCAAAGAATAAATGGTAGCAATCCTGTTGCTGTAAAAATATTGCATTATCTGCCCAGGATATGCTAATATTGATCTTACGTTCGTAATGATCTTCTTCTTCTGTGTCTCGTTTATGGCCTTAAGGAAAAAATAAACGGTGAAAAATGCAAAGAAGAGTTCGGGTGTATGCATTCGCCCATCAGACAGAATTCCTGAAGAAAGATTGCTGGGCATAAGGGTGTACAGTATCGCAGCGATCATTCCAGCTTTCTTTCCAAACACTTCCTTTGCAATAAGGTAAACTGGAATGATCAGGAGAGCACCGAAAACCGCATCAAACTCAAGAAACACGTACTTTGCAGCGGTCAGTGTGTTCATGAACGGGGACATAAGTACAGCCATGAACACTACGAACCAGTGGAAAAATGGTGTCCTTGGATCCACTGAACCGATTGGATAATTGAGTCCCGAATCAAATACAAGCCAGTGGTGCGTGGTAAGTACGTATTCAATTGCCCTGAAGTTGTAGTATGGATCACTACCACCGGATACGTTAAGAACCCCATTCGAAAAAGTTACCCCAACCGCGAAATAAGTTCCTATGAACAGATAGATGAGCATTAAAAGAGAAAGAAGAATTACTTCAGGATTAAGGATGAAGAAACTCTTGAACCTTGATATATTTTCTGATGGCAACTCGGACATTATATCTTTACCTGAGGATGGCTAATGTAATCTCTCTATAAAAAACTAATTTTCCTGTCATTGATTACCTGCAATTTATTTTCAGGGACAATTCTGGATCTGACAGATTTCCAGAAACCTTATAGTTGAATTTCCACTTCGATATCGTCTAAAATTGGCTTCCTGTTGTCGGTATTAACTGTTTTAACCTACAAGCTAAATTCATTATACTGGCGTTTTACGTCAACATTTTTAAGATTCAGAAGATGATAGGGCTGCAATGCCTCAATCCGGAAACGGTGAGTTCAAGGAAATCGTATTTGATACTCTCTTTCAGAGGAGAGGTGCCGGGATCACTCAGCGGGAACTGGAAATGCTGTACGGATATTCAAAATCATATATATCAGATGTTCTGGGCCAACTTGAGGCAAAAGGATTGATAGTCAGGAAGGAGGAGTGGGGTAATACCAAGAGGGTTTGGGCAAGTGAATATTATCCCCATTTCAGGACAGGCATTTTACGTGTTGGAACACTGAAGTCGACAGAATACATCCCTTTCCTCTCTTTCCTGAGGAATTTCTGCCTTCAGGCAGGTTACACGACGAGAATAATTCCCTATGACGATCTGCATTCCCTTATGAACGATCAGTGTTCCGGACTCCTGGAGATCACGTGTGCGCCCTTGCTTGCTCAGATCATGTTCTCAATGCTTAATGGTAACATATCAATAGGTGGATTTCTTGCGTCTGGCGGATCGTGTATACTGGAGAACATGAAAAGCAGAGCTGAATCGTACGCTACAACTGAATCCTCATCCATGATTCTTATCACAAGACGCTTTCTCTCAAAACACGAAGGATTAAAGGTAACACCTTTCATCGACCCTTTTAAGGCAACTGAAGCTTTCTTGAGAGGGGATCATAAATACATATCCATATGGGAACCTTTTGCCAGCCTGATACTCATGAGATCGGAAAATGTATCGAAGATCACATCGTTTAAGGAAATGCTTGGTGATCTCCCATGTTGCTCATTTGCATTTTCAAGGGAATTCCTGCTTAGGGATAAGCAAACGGTCTCAAGCATAAAAACTGGTTATGAAAAATATGACAAAACAGTATTCTCAGACGATGAAGTTTTATCAATATCACAAGCGCTATCGCTATCAGACGTTGAATTGGATATACTTAGCCAGTCGCTCAGGAATTATAATTTCAATATCACTTTCAGCAAGGAAGTCCTGGATGAGTATCTTGATAAAGCCCTTCTGCCTTTCACAGAAAGCGCTATCCTCAATGTTTTTATTTAGATCGGGGTTCTGGTGCTAAACACCAGTCCAAGATCCAGCTCCAGGAATGCAACCGGCATGTTAACATCCCAATCCTCCAGATATCCCGGGTGCATCTCCCCAAGTTCACCGATCCTGATTCCATGATAGTAGACTGCCCCGCAGCGGCCGCTTATAAAACCTTCAACATTTTCTTCTCTTACAGTAAACTCACTGGTAAGAAAACGCCTTCCCAGAACCTCCATTACCTGTCTCATAACATTCACAGAAACTCTTGAATCAGCAACGCCCACTGAAAGCACTGTTTTCTGGTCTCTATCCCTGATTACGTTGCCGATTTCAAATATTCTCTGAGGGTATTGCCTTCTCTTGTTGTTCCTGAAAAATTCGATGAAGTTTGGAAATATTCTATCCCTGACTACGGAGTTTTCTGCCGATTTCGGGTTTACCAGTTCGATGCCTCCTCTGTAAGTGAATCTCTTGTATACACTGGAAGAAGTGATGACGTAAGTCATTATCTCCTGATATCCAAGTCCTATCATCACATCCCTGACGAGTTCCTTGAAACCTGTCGTGTCCAGCTCAGATCCAATGGTCTGTATATTAAGTGGATTCTCATCTATATTATCAAATCCGTACGCCTTTGCTACGTCTTCTATAATATCTGACGGCCCCATAACATCGATCCTGTTGCCGGGCGATCTGACAATGAGGTCGCTTCCAGCCAGATCTGCATCAAAACCCATCTTCCTTAAATACAGATGAGGGTCCTGAATAGTCTTACCAACTACTCTCTTTATTTCACTGCTACTTACATCGACTGTACGACCGTCATATGACTTAAGTTTTGATAAGAGAGAACTCTGTATCTGCTGTTCAGGCACATTAATGTTATAACCCATTGACATAAGCTCATAGATCATCAGGTAAAATGTGTTCCTGACAGCCTGGAATTCAGTACCCGTTATGTCAACAAATATATTCCTGGTCTTTGTGGAAATCACCGATTTCTGTCCATTCACCACCGGAGGTAATGAAAGAACATCATCTGATGAGTCTATGATCACTGGTACCTCTTTTGTGTCTCCAAGCAATCCGGCATACTCGGTGCCTTTAGGATGTAAATTCAATATCTGGGCAGCTGTCCCTTTAAGACCGTCATAAGTTGTGAATTCTATGCTGTTTGCGTCCTTTGTTATGTACCGAAAAGGTGGCGAAATGCTCTCCAGATCATGCAGACCGATGGATGCTTTTTTTCTGTCCTTACCAACAGTAGCATGCAACCTTTCCTGGAATTCAATCAGAAACTGGAGGTCTTCTCCAAGTGATTTCTCCACGTTGTATGCCTGGAAGAATACTATGAACGGACGCTTTTCAAGTGCTGAGGGTTCTGCCATGAGTATCCTGCTGCTGTCCCAGGTAATTTTCTCATGCCTTTCAATTCCGTGATAGAACCTGTTGATTGCTGTGTAAAGGCCATAGTAGGAGGCCAGGTCGGGTCTGTCTGGATTGAGTTCTTCACGCAGTTCTCCGCCCTCCGAACTATGTGAAAATCCAATAACACTGGAGAATTTCTCAAGATATGTTACAAAGTCCTTCCCGAATCTTTCCCGGGCAAACTTTTCGTTCATCCTGATCATTACCATTCTTTGTGCACCATTCCATAAGTTCGATAGCTGATTAAGCCATCTGCAATAAATTTTTACTATTTCTGCTTCTTGTTGCCCGTAAGTTTGTCGACTTCTTCGTTCAGTACTCTTGAGGTATATTCTCTCAGCACGGCCTTGACCAGATCATCCAGTGACAACGGAGACTCGTCCGTAACCTCCCTGTTGAGGTTTTCAAGGACCCGCTTCGAAATCGAAATGTCCATCTTCCTCGCTTTTCCAGTTTCATTTCTTTGTATCAGGTCCTGAATTGCTTTCCTTACAACATCTGAAACACTTTCGAAGTTATAGCTTTCCACCAGCTCTTCGAGTTTACGCATTGTGTCTTCGGACACACGAATCGTTATTCTATACGGTACAGACAGTATTATTCACTTCCATTTGAATTACCTTGAACTGATCTATTCTTCAAGATCGACGTGAATGAATGCTCTTTACTGTTATTATTCTTTTTCATCAAAATTTCAATTCTTTTGTTTCTGGAGCATGTATGAGTTGCCGCGCCAGATGATTTCATTCATCCTGTGTGCTTTTAGAAGGTTATACTCGTAGAAGAATGGTAGTATGAGTTCGAGCACAGGTATTCGCCACCCTGATGCTTTCAGATCCGGAGCTACCTTTACGATTTTTACCAGTTCTGGTATAAGAAAAAGGAGGAAAAAAACGGAGACGATTGCTGATAGAACAACAGAAGACAGGATCAGTAGTATTTCCAGCGAGTAGTACATCACGCCGTACTTGTACACTTCAGGGCTTGCAGCTATGGATAATGCAGTCTGGCGATTCGACCATTCTATCATCTGTCTGAAATTCTCAGGACTTTTGACGACCGGCTCAGAATCTCTCGAATAAAATATTTCCAATCCCTTTTCTTTGCAGATCTTTGTTATTGCAGTGTCATCTGATACAGACTCGCTGAAGAATGACAAATCTTTTGGATCGTCAAGCAGACTCTTCCTGAAAGCAAGGGAACCGCCCCATCCGAATCTCGTTATTCTGGACTGCATCATTGATTTTCCAACGATGCCCCATGCTGATTTAAAGTGCGACCAGAATCCACCTTCAGGATAAAAAACTGGAAATGTTGTCGCAGCGCCATATTTAGGGTTCGACAGGGGATTCATAAGCCCTTCCAGCCATTGTTTACCAACTGTTATGTCTGAGTCTGCAATAACATACACATTGTAGTCTGTGTACCTGGAAATAGCTGTTGATAATGCCCTTACCTTGCCGCTGCATTTTACGCATGGATACTCGGAAACAATAATTTCTATCCCGGCCTCCTTGAGGTATGGAACGGCTGGGTCTTCGCTTGAATCAACAATGCCGACTAATTTATAGTTCCTGAAATTCTGGTCTTTCATTGATTGCAAGTTCTGTCGCATAGAGTAGTCCACACCCTTGCAGGGAACCATGACAAGAGCTGTCTGCTCATACTTACCAGAATTCTCCTCGACTCTTGTTCTAATGCTTGATAGCATTATTAACCCCAATGCTACCAGAAACAGGAATCCGATATATATGTAAAAGATGATCTGAAGGAGTATCATCCGAAATATCAGACAAGCGTGACGTCTTCTGTGTCGACCTGGGAAACGCCAGGGATATGCATCAGGGTTTCTTCCATTTCCCCCACTTTCCCTTCCTGATCAGGTATGATTATCTCCACTCTTATTGCCTTGAGGCCGAATGCAATCTCCTGTGAAAAAATCTTATTTATCTCGCACAGACCTGAAATCTTTGCCCTAATAGCATCCTGAAGATTCTCGGTTCCTGCCTCTGGATCTTCAGGCAGTACTCTAAAAGCGACTACCACCTCTCCCATCATTTTCACCTATGGTCCAATAAATCCGCATTTGATGCATTCGTATGATGTTGAGTGTTCCCTGCATTCTTTGCATCTGCCTATGATCTGTTCCCCGCAGTTTGGGCAGTGGAAGATTGAGAAGCCACGATCAATTAATCCGATGCCGCATGATGTACAATTTTCTATTGTGTCCATACTTTCACCATTATAGTGTCAACCTGCTTTTAATGTGCCTTGACCTTGCCCCCATACACGATTTTTATTTAAGTTTTGGCTATGATAAGATACATTCACTCACCTTATTTAGTTCCTTACGATCACTCAAGCATGAGGATTGAACTTATATCTCCAGCAGAAGACAAGAAGACTTATGACATAAACAATGTTTTCATTGCTTCAGAGAATCCTTTGTATCTTGGCCTTGTGTTGAAACCGTCGGATGCATCCTGGAGCTTCATCAAATCCACCAGGGAAATTCTGGTTAAAGGAAAGGAAATTGTACGTTTCAGCGTGAAATATGGGATAGAAGTTGGAGAGAGTTCCATATTCTTCATCACACCCTCATCAGAAAATGTAACCGCTTCCAAAATATCAGATATAGAAAAGGGTGCCTGAAAGTACCACAAGAAGCACAGCTACTGCCAGAAACAGGATATACAGCTCCTTGCTCCAGTGGAATACCTTAGCGCCATCAAGCTGCCATACAGGTATCATGTTGAAAAGCAGAAGCCAAAAATTCAGCCTGCCTGAGAATACAAGGATAGCTGAAAATCCCGTGCTACCGCTGATTGCAACACCTGACAGGAATAGTACCAGACCTGCAATCATATTCATGGCTGGTCCTGAAAGCGCGACCTTCCCCACGCTTTCTCTATCATACAGTCCTGAAAAATAAACAGCCCCCGGAGCGGCAAAGAGAAAACCAAAAAGACTGGTGACCAGCGCCAGAAGTATTCCCAGATCCCATCGTTTGAATACGGCATAACCTCCGAGTCTTCTAGCAACCTGTCTGTGAGAGAGTTCATGGAACAGGAAACCTGTCAGAACAGTCAGCGTAGCAGTGGCAAGACTGAATTCTGCAAGATTGAGTCCGCCCGTATTTATTCCGTCTCTGAAGAGCAGAACGGCCATTGCAACTATTAGGACTATTGAACTTATCAGAATGTCAGTCAGCTCATTCCTGTCAAAGGTGTTGATGTAATTCATAGAGATTGATCCCCAATGGAACTGCCGGTTCAGGTACCGCCATTGATCCTCAGCACGTATTCCATCAGGGTAATTATATCCATTGCCGACGAGATGCCGACTCTCAACTCGTAAGATACCTGCAGTGGTTCAGGTTTCAGACCTTTTCTCAATGCAATTTTCAGCAACTTATTCAGCTCTGTCTTCTCTGTAGAAGGCCTCCTCCTTTTCCTCACCTGGTTTTTTATGTAGAGATAAAGATTCTTGGCCACTATTACATTAGGCCGATCCATGTTTGCGAATATTACGTTGATTTTCAGATCATGAATTCCTGATATCCTTGTTTTCCTGACCGCATGCTGAATAACTTCCATGGACATCATCTCATACCTGCTTTCGTTGATGTCTTCATAATACTGCTCTTCGCCCAGAAAGTTATAGATAAGATCAACCTTGTCTACCGGTATTTCAGCTATGGATATAGCTTCAGGAATGTCAAGAGTTCGACCCAGCTTGTATTCTACCATCAGGAGTTTCTTTGCATACGTCACAATTTCAAAGAAAGATTTCTGTATTTTCATCTCCTCGACCATTTCATTGAATTCATCATCATGGACCAGAGTGCCCTGATATCTTCCAAGCAGAAGGTCAGCAGTATCATATTCCTGTCGCTCTATGTAACTTCTTATAACCATAGTTAGTGTTTTAGGGTCAGGAACCCATTCTACCCCTTCGTAAAGTGAAATGACTTCATCAAAATATCCTCTCTCATAGTAGAGTTTGACTGCGAATGAGAAAACTTTGGGGTATCCAGCCTCACCGATGTAGTTTTTCAGCCATTTTCTCAGGATAACAATGCCATCACTGAACTCTCCGGTATCCACAAGATCCTTGACCAGGCTTATTATGTTCTCATAATCAATTGGCATATCCTTGTATATACTTTTCCGAATCTCAATGGCATCTTTCAGGTCTGACGCTTTTTCCTGCGCTGAGGCAATCGCCTTTCCGACTTTAGGATTGTGGTCGTTCCTGTATATACCTGTCGCGATACGCCTGATGTCGGCGTTGTTCCAGAAAGTATGGACAGTTTCTGAAATTATGCTAGCCTCCTCCTGAACTTTAGGATTCATATTCTCTACCAGTGCTTTGAGGTTTGCAACATCCATTGATTTAAGATATAGCTTCCCGAGGAATACCTTTCCAAGATTATACTTGTCAATAATGATCTTTGCCGCTTTGAAATTACCGTTGTTTATCAGGCTTTCCGCATACCTGCTTTTATCCAGATCAGTTAATAGTGACTGATCCATGAGTGAAAAAAGTTCAGAGGCTCTCTTGAAATTTTCAGTTTCAAAGTAAAGATTTGCAAGCAGTGTTACTATGTGATTCTTACCGTCAGTCAGGGGTTCTAGAAATTCGCAGGCTTCCCTGATCTTGCCATTTTTCTTCAGAAGAGAGGCATGAGTCAGTATATCGTCATCCATCCTACTGCTTTCAGCTGTAATTTTCGAGGATAGTACTTCAGCCCCTTTTAGATCTCCCTTTGCAATCAGGTGATCACGCATTATCCTGTAAGCCCAAACGTTTTCGACAGCAGTTCCTTTCAGGAGGCCGTAAATAAGTTCAAGAACATCAGGTATAGAATTTTTTCTGCTGTAACTGTATATTTGCTCATAAGGGAAATCAGCCGATCTTGAAATATTAATTATACTTGAAACCCCCAGAAGAAGATCTTCCTTGTTTGAGGTGGATATGGAATTCAGTATGATCATTATCACGAATCTCTGATTGTTGAGGATGGAGAG
>JBBYJL010000049.1:0-9415 GCA_043196285.1 Thermoplasmataceae archaeon
CAATAACATGTAGATTAATAGTAAATAAAACTGTCATTTACATTTACAATATTACAATTGCCCTGACTCCGGCTACTTTCCTAAGTTCCGGAAGAAGTTCTGCAGGAATCGTCTTTTCAGTTATTACCAGTGCTTTAGGATCTTTGACCATTTCAGGATCATCGACAATAACCTGCCTGACATTAATGCCATGCGAAGCTATCACAGACAGTATCCCTGCTATTATCCCTGGCCGGTTTGCCTCCTCTGGAATAACCTGAATCCTTCCAAAGTTTGCCAGATAATCAGCTCCTCCCAGGTTTGCCATTGGTTTTAAGTTTGAAAAGAATGAGTAGAGATCAGCATCATCAGAAATCTTTCTGAGTGCCTCAAGAACTACCCTCCTGTCGATTCCCATTGCATTTGCAAGGGAATTGGGCTTTATCTCCACGTCTGAACAGTAGATCCTGGGAACATTCTCATAGTCCCTGACAACACTGAGACCTGATTGTATAAGCTTGTTGATCACCATCAGTTGTGACGGGCTGTTCCTGAATTTATCCTGTAATTTATTCCACATAGACTAAATATAGTAGCCTAATCAACTAGTTATCCTTTTGCAAGAACTGAACAAACCATGATGGACTTTTAATCTCTAAACCAAATAAGCGGCCAAATCAAATAAGATTTGACAACGTCTTAATCTCCTAGCTCCTTGAGATCTTTCTTGCTGAACAGTATTTCCTTCATTTCCCTGTCAAGTTCAGGATCGTTCCTTCTCAAATATTCCAGCAGAAGGCTGAAATGTTCCTTTTCATCATCCCTGTTGTGAATCATTATATCTTTAAGATTTCTGTCTGTACTGGCATCTGCCCTTTCGTCGTAGAACATAATGGCCTCCATCTCCTCTATCAGTGACTGTCTAGCCCTGCTGAGATTCCTTATCTTATCGCTTAGATCTTCTGATATCTCATATCTTGGCATGTGCTTTACCTCTGATTTAAAAAGTCGACCCTTCCTTATAATGTTTTCGAGGGACTTGAAACCGCAATCACCGTTGCTATCCCAGAAAAAAATATTGAATTAAGAAAGATTTTTCTATTGCGTCCTTCAGGCAGGTACACCATCGAGTATACCATCCTCTGATACCTGTATTACAGCCTCTCCTTCTGGCAGGTATGGTGAATCAACCAGTCTTGCGATTCTCTTGCCACCCTTGCTCTTCCTTAGATATATCCTGAATGTCGCGGTATGCCCCACGATGTGACCTCCGATAGGTGCAGTCGGATCGCCGAAGAATACATCGGGCCTTGCGGAAACCTGGTTTGTTACAGCGACTACTGCATTATTAATTGTTCCAAACCTCAAAAGATCGTGCATATGCCTGTTCAGGAGCTGCTGCCTCTCTGCGAGTGACCCCCTTCCCATGTACTCTGATCTGAAATGTGATGTCAGCGAGTCAACGATAAGGAGACGAATCGAAAATTCTTTGGTCATTTCAGAAGCTTTCTCTCCCAACAGTATCTGGTGGTGAGAGTTGTAGGCCCGTGCAACATGAATTCTCTTGAGGGTTTCATCTGGATCGACTCCCTTTGCCAGCGCCATGCTGATTATTCTCTCAGGCCTGAATGTGTTTTCAGTATCAATAATCAGAACATCGCAATTGAATCCTCCCTTTTCTTCAGGCATGGTGGCGTTGACTGCGAGCTGGTGCATTATCTGTGTTTTGCCAGAACCGAATTCACCATAAAACTCCGTGATAGCCTGAGTTTCAAGCCCTCCGCCAAGGAGATCATCAAGATTCTTGCTTCCGGTAGTTAGTTTTTTGACTTCCTTTCTTCTGTTTAGAATTTCTTCCCCGGTTTCAAAATTCCCTACGTCAGCATATTTTCTGGCAGCAGCTATGATTTTAGCGGCGGCCCCTTCGGCAACACCGCTCACCTCAGCCAAATCTTTAGGCGAGGCGACAGCCAGCGTCATCAGGTCATCATAGCCTGCTTCCTTTAGTTTTTCAGCGGTAACTTCGCCTACGCCGGGTAATTCCTCCACAGAGAATCCTTTTTCTTCCTTCTTCTTTTCAACCATTAAAACGCACTTCCGTTTATTTCCATCGATCTGTCTGTTTTTTCTATCGATTCTTCCTTTGGCAATATCTCCATCATTGATCTGATAGCGTCTATGTTTTCAGGAACTACGTCACTTTCCTGATGTACAGCCTGTATGTATCTGATTGTACTTCCGGATATATACACGCTTTCCCTCCAGATTGGTATTTCATAAAGATCAGATCGGTCTCTATCAACTTCTCTCGCCATATCCATGATTTGTGCAGTCGAACTCCTTCCGTCTTTTCCCGATATCAGGGTTATTCTCCTTCTCGACTTCCACGCATCTATGATCTGGTTTGGTTTTGCATCCTTGTCAGTAATGAGTTCTATAACATGAACATGCATGAGCGTTGTAGGAACCTTAACCGCAACGGTCTCCACATCTCTGATAGGTAAAACGGTCTTCAGATCCGGTGCATGGTGCGATGGGAATTTCAGGCTTGGTTCTACTGCATTTATCGGTCCCTTCGTACTGTCATTCTGATCAGTTGCCCTTCTGATGAGTGTTGCATTCACTCTTCTCACGCCAACGATTTCATGAATGGGTGTAATTGTCCTCGCAAGTGCAGTTGTATTGCAGGAGACTACCCTTACGTACTTCTTTCCAATAGACTGATCAAAATTGGAGTATGAGTTGAAGCTGGCTTCGACAATTTCGTGCTCTTCTCCGCCTTGAAATACCGCGGGAATTTTTCTCTCCTTATATATCTCTATGTTTTTCTCTCCCATTCCTTCCGGAGTTGAGTCAACTATCAGCTCTGAATCTTCTATTAGCTTTGATATGTCTCCCTTTACTTTTATACCAGCGTCCTCAAATAGCTTCATATCAGATTCTTTCGGTACATATATATTGTAATATTTGCTGGCAAGTTTGGCGATATAATCTGGCCTTGTTTTCACTATACCGGAAACTGTCATGTCGTCCTGTAAAGATACTGCATGAGCCACCCGTCTTCCAATAGTTCCATAGCCGTTGATTCCGACTCTAAGCATACCTTTAATCATGAGTGCTCTCAAATTATAAATCTATGCATCCCCGCTTTGCTTCAATAACGAAGATTTTTTTATATTTCCACCCGTTAACGGGTAAATGCGCTTAATTATATTAATTATATTTATACTAATTATACCTATTTCGTACCACTCGCATGATTCAGTTCACAATACGGCATTTGATCCTGGTTTTGAAGTTCAGAGAGTTTATAATTTTAGTACCCTCTCTTCAGGATCTGTACCTTATAACAACTCTTGGTATGATTTTGCGAAGGAGGGTAATTCATCCTTTATAACATACGATATACAGAAAACGATATATGGAAACGCTCTTGACGTTCAGACAGATTCATTCAAATATTCCTCTTACCTGCGAATTGGACTTCTTAATTTTTCCTATGGAAAGATATCTATGGTATTTGCTTGGAACAGCAATGTCAGCGCTTCTTTAACACTCGACAACATTATCGCATCGGAGAATAATACAGCGCTTGGAGGGATTTCTTTTGGCCCCTACATCGGTTACAGATCTAAAGTTTGGAATGAAACGTGGTCATCAAATATTGGAAATGAGCCTGGAGATGGTCTTTACAGGCTCAATCTAACTTATAATAATTTTTACGATATGCTTTCCTTTTCGCTGAAAAGTTTGACCTCAAACAATATTTCCATCGAAACGTCTATTAGACCATCTTTACCGTACAGTGATAATTTATCGCTTACTTTCGGCGGGATGCTTTCGAATATATCCATCTTCACAATTTCTGAATTTAACCGTTCAGCTTTTTTTCCCGAATATGCAAAAAACGTTGTGTTGAATTCCACCTCTTATGAAATTCCAGATCACTGGAATCCATTGAATTCCTCTAATACTGCGTCATATTATGCAAGCCAGACCAATAACCTGATATATTTGACAGAAAACCTTGACATTGTTGACTTCAATACTGTTAACAATTCCTTCTTTGTACTGTTCAACACTTCTGGACTTAATGTTATAAGCTTTAACGGACTCGTTGTTCTCTCAGGCAACCTGGATTTCAAATTTGGGACCGAAGATCATTCACTCATGGTCAGCGTAAATCTTACTACTTTGAAAGTTTCCAGTTTCGTGCCAAACTTAAGGGAAAGCACAGGACAGCTTATGTTTTCGTTCCTCGATTACATTGCTGTAACCACTGATTATGGCAATACCTCCCTCTTTTCGTATTCTGATGGCATATTCACACCCATTGGAGACGCCATCCCTTTCTGGACCGGAAACAGGCTGCTTTACGCTGGGTTCGTCCCTGGAGCGTTCATTTCCATTGTTCTAAATTCATCCGATTTTCAGGTAATAGAATATTACCAGTATCTTGGCGGAGCTGCACTAAAAGTCCAAAGTATGGGATTCCTGAATAGTTTTTCACGAGGCATTACTTTCGAAGGGTATGATGTGTCATGCTGCAGTATTACCGCTCTTCTGGCAGTTGACAATTCCAGCGAGGTTGCATTCTATAACAGTTCATCCGGTTTCCTGGGTTTACCTCTTTTGCTGGGAGAAGGAATCATGGGGAATCTCACGTCATATGATTCGGCCGTAATGTCCGGAAACTCGCTTATATATGTTCAGAACGACACAGTCTTTTCTGAGTCTGCCGATATAAAGGCTTCCAGGCTACTGTACGGGATTCTCAATCCCGGTGCAAACAGCAGCCTGCTGATCACCAGGAGCACAATATTTCTGTTATATGAAAAACAGTTCCCGCTGTCAAATCTGCGTGCAGCATTGAATGCTAACAGTAGCTACCTGTTAACCTCGAATGAAACTGAAATGGTCAGTGTTTCTTCTTCTGCAGCCTATACTCTGAGTGTCAGTTTTGGCAATCGAACTTTTGTCTCGGAGAACCAGAGCATATATTTTGATATATATGGGATTAAGGAAGGAGAATACAATACCACATTCATAGTTAGGAATATTGCTGGATTTTCAGCATCATCCAATGTCTCATTCTACATAGATGATTATCCATCATTGCTTAATCTCTCTGTGAATGATGGAAGCTATATCTCTAACTTCACATTTATTCACTATAAAATATATAATAGATTTGGGATATCCTATGCAGTTGCAAATTTCTCTAGAAGATCAGAAATCCTCAATGATGTTAATGGAACTCTCCTGATAGATCTCCCAAATTTCAATGGTACTCTTTACGTCAATTTTACTTTGAAAGATGGCCTTGGAGTCAGGTCAACCTATCTATACATCTTTCATGTAATATCCATAGCGAAACCGACAATTAACATAAGCAGTGGTGAGATTTTCAACACAACTGTTATCAGTCTTGTGTGGACCGAATTATATCAGGCAAAATATTACACAGTTGCAGCTTTCAACGGCACTGAGACTATATACAATACTCTTACAAACAAGATGATCCTGGATCTCGGCAATGGAAACTGGAAAATAGATGTATCTGCGATCCTGCTCGATAACAGTAATTATACAATTTTTATCGGCAATATCACGATAATAGCATTTGCTCCATCACTTACCGTTCTGATTCCTTCTTTTAGCGAGTATTCATTCTTCGGAGATTCGTTGAATAATTCACTTTACCTATCAGTGTGGTCAAATGTTAGTTCAAGTATTTTGATAAGAGTCTTTTCTCCTGAAGGAAAGATGGTACTTTCTGTCGAACATTTGGATCCTTTCAATCTCACATTTGAAAACTATTCGATCTTTTCGCGCAACGGGATTTATAAGATCAAAGTTGAAGCTGTCACGGGTAGCGGAACCTTCAACTCGAGTTTCTTCCAGATTAACGTTAACAACACAATTCCAGGCGCACCTTTTAATAAAAGCATATATTATACAAACCTTTCCAGTTTCCCAGTCAGTCCAATAATTCAGAAGAAAGTGAACTACAGTACTATCCTATATTATTCTGACACAAATATAAATACCACCTACGGGATTCCCTCCGATATTCTCCTGTCAAGGGGAACAGGTTCATATACACTGGCAGTAAATGCTACCAGTTCCAGTGGTAACTATAACAGGTCTGAGATTAAAATTTTTTATCAGAACTCAACACCTGGTATAAGTTTCACAGTCTCTTCATTAAATCTTGTCAGTACACATTTTCTTAACATAAACTACATCATTTCTGCCGAAGACCCGTTAGATTTTATCGAAGTAAATTATGGAAATTCTTGGGTGAAAAATTATAATCCGAATTTAACAGGGACGATTTCTGTAAATTTTAGTGCAAACGGAAGATATCTGCTGCAGATGACCGTGCAGGACATGTGCGGAAACCATGCAAGTGTTGATGTCGGCAACTTTACGGTGGAATATTATGTTTCCATATCAAGCGCACGCATAACCTCAACCTGGGTGATTTATGGAAATTATATCAGTTTGGATCTAAATGGTTGTGTAACAGGAAATCTTGCAATAAGCTGGTATATCAATGGGAAATATTACGGAAACGGGAAAGAAATCTACATTGATCAACCGGTAGGATACAACAGGATATCTGCTGTTCTTTCCTATGATGGCAAGAGCCAGGCGGTAAACGCTACGGTTCTGAACCTTGGATTTATACCAGTTTTGCTGGCATCGGTTATAGTTGGGGCTGCAATTTCCATTTATGAACTGTCAAGATGCAGGGACGAGGATAAAATTGCCAGTCTCATTATCTCGAATAATGGAACAGATCGAAAATCCTTAAAGAAAGCTGCCAGGGTTGAAAGAATAACCTCCGGTAAACTTAACAAGGTCATCAGAAATATGAGGGAATCAGGAAAAATAAGGATTGAGGTAGATCCGGACAACAATTCATACTTTATAGTAAATGATGACAAAAAAATATGATTTACAATCCGTTATTTAATTCCGATTTCTCGAAGAATAATGCTGGAAAAGGAACATTTAAGCCAGGTGTGTCCCAGCCATAGGCTGGAGACTAATTTCCAGTCTACGGATAACTGAAATTATGTCCTGCATTATACCTTTAGACTCAAAAAATTCCCATGTGTGAATCCCATTCTAAATTACGCAACCTAAATATATCTATTGAGCAGTTACTGTCTGTTAGGATTCAGAATCCTAAGGTGTTTTATAATGGAAGGGAACAAATCATTTGAGGAAAGACCAGCATCCGCTAAACAGGTGAGCTTTATTGAATCACTGTCAAAGGGAAACGAAGGGCAGGAGAAAATTGTCAGGGATTATCTTTCGAACCTCGGCAAGGGAACTGTGGAAGAACTCAGCACGAGGGAAGCTTCCGCACTTATTGATAAACTTAAGGTAAAACAGCCTCAGGGACAGAGCTACGGCAATTCTGCTAAAATGTCCTCAGAGAATGCCAGCCCCAAACAGGTATCTTACATCAAAAGCCTCTCAGCAGGAGAAAAGAAGCAAGAGGTTTTAAAGAAGTACCTAAAAAAGATAGGGAAAGACTCCCTAGAAAATTTAAACAAGCGGGAAGCATCCGAACTTATAGAAACTCTGAAATGATCGGCTGGCTTTCAATGTTTGCCATGCTGATTGTAAGGGGGGGAGATTTAGGTTGTCACGTTTTATATCAATTTGGCATTACAGGAAGAGGACAATTTGACAGGTGATCTACTGTTTAATATCAGTGGAGAAGTAGATAAACGCCTCGACCGGGAATGCGAATTCATCTTTTCCTGGAACGACAGTGTGTTCGATTTATCAGAGAAATACGGTTTGATTGCACCGGGTGTTTTCCTGAAAAGTGAGAATGAGATAGATATCTATTACCATATAACGGCCGATCCTTCGAGCATTTACGAAATGAGAAATGCCCTGATCATCCTGCAAGCAGAAAATATAGGTGAAGACTGGGTTATAAAGCAACGTATAACTGATAATGGATTTCTGGGTGCACTTAATGAAATTCTTGTGATTCCTTCGGTCGTACTCGACATGATCATGATGATTAAGGGAAACCTGCATATGAGGTTCAGATTCCATCATTCTGTGGAGAACGTGGTATCCAATTATATCATGGCACAGCTACTGGGGAAGATGGATTTCTCAGTCCATTACCTTGGCAAATCGAGAGGATTCATGAATACTCTGAAGGATATCAATGACATTATGCCACTCTCCATGGTAAGATACTCAGTTACAGCACCTGAATATGAGAAACCTCCTACCAAGAACCCGATAGGTATGAAGTGGGAAAGAGTCAGAAAGTATGTCAGAGGAGACAGGATTCTCCACTATGTGTATTTCGGTTACACTGAACCTCCTGCTGAATCTCAAAAATATTATTATACAATATCAGAAAAGGATCATCTATACGAAACGGTGACAGGTAATGATGTTATCACGTTTATTAATGAAAATTCTGAGAAAAAGAGGCTCGTAAGAATAGGTGCCCTGCACTTTTTCGACGGAACAAACCTGGAGATAAAGGTAGTGATATCAAAATCCTCTGTCAAGGACTATTTAAGCGTGTTATCAAGTGCCCGAGAGAAGTTCCCTGAATGGGATCTGCAACTGACTGGAATTTATTAGGTTTATCCTATAAGTATTGAAATTAACTTGGTTATTCATGAAGGATAAGATATGGGCGATCACGCATTGGACAGACTTTATATTTTCATATAATAATTTTAATTGCAAAGAGGTGATTTCAAATGCTTATTGACGATTTTGACCTCAACAACGAGCGTCTCCTGACACTCCTCTCAAGGGAGGCAAAGATTACCTACAGGTTTCCTGAACCTCCGAAAAACGCCTCATGCAGAAGACTGCAGAGATCCATAGGTTCAATAGATATTTCTGGGAATTCTGTAGTGATCAGGTATATAGTGAGTTCTGAAGAGAAGAAGAGGATCGCGAGACAGGATGACGAGTGCCCTGATTTTTCCCACAAGGACCTGAAGAAGTATGAAAAAGAAGATGATGTCTTTCTGGAGGTCTTGAAGCGAATATCCTCTGTCCCCAGCACGATTATTGAGCCAGTGGAACTTTGCGAAAGCACGATGAAGTTCTCATTCAGGTACCATTTTTCTGATTCCCCTGAAATATCCAGGATACTTATGGACATTTCCGAGAAACATAACGAGGTTTCCCTGGGTTACATAGGAGAGAGCCCACCATTAATTAGTTCTCTCGGTAGAATAGCAAGATATTGTAATTTCATGATATTCAGGTTCACGATCAATCCTGACCTTGATGAATCCTTGAGAATAGCGGCTGGAAGAGTTACATGGGAGAGGATTCATAAGCAAATTTATTCTAACGGCCAACCAGAAGCAATTTATAGATTTTCAAAACACATCCCGGATAAACTGGCTAGCTTCCTTAAACC
>JBBYJL010000050.1:0-9390 GCA_043196285.1 Thermoplasmataceae archaeon
CGTTGTGGCAATATCATTTCTTATTTCGTTTACCACAATCAATTCCGTGGTTTACCTGTCCAGAAGGTACCGCAGCAATGGCGGCTACTACAGTTATGCAGGTTCCATTTTCGGCAAGCCTGCTGGGCTGTTCACCGGCTTTCTCTATGTAGCTTACTCCTTTCTTGTCCTGCCTGACATCGTTTTCTTTGACACATCGTTTCTTGGTTCTGTGTTTCCTGCGTTCATCCATCTCTATACAGTGAAGATATTCGTATCTGTGATATTTGTTGTTTCGCCACTCATACTCGTGTCACTGGGACTGAAGAGATCAATCCTTTATACAATAGCTGCCGGCGTATCCGAACTGGCATTCATACTGGTTCTGGGCATTCTTCTGATGGTTTACAGAGATCCTGTTCCTGCTGTATACACCGCTCAGGCGAACCCTGTCGTCTCTGTCTTCCAGGGACTGATCTTCGGCATACTTGCATTTTCGGGAGGAGCATCATCCATATTTCTTTCGGAGAATACCAGGAATGGCAAGAAGACTGTGCCACGTGCTCTTCTGATCTCCTATCTTGCAACCGGATCATCGATGATCTTTGTGTCTGTTGGAATTGTTTTATTCCTCGGAAACTCAATCTCACTGTATTCCCAGAATCCCATCTACCTCATTACTGATGCTGATTCCAGAATCTCAATCGTTCTGGGGATATTCGTGATCTCATTCGTGATACTGAGCTCCCTCAATCTGACTGTCTCATACATGAATGCACTCCGCAACTCCGTGAGGAAGATGATCCGTGACGGGATAATTCCCGGAGGACTGTCATTCACCGGTACTACTGCCGGATTCGTCCTTTCGTCCATGTGCGTCTCCATACCGACAGTCATTGTAATGTCATATTTTTATGGATTCCTCGTTTCATTCACGATCATTGCTACGCTTGTATCCTCATTCTATGTGACAATACACATAATTGTCAATTCCGGATATTTCATTGCAGTGATACGTGAAAGACCCGTTCTAGCAGCACTTCCTGTGGTCTCGACAGGCGTTCTTGGCATTGCGCTCGTTTCGACCATGGTTTCCGCATTTCCTGCTGTTCCCCTGATCGGATCGTACCTTACCGTTTTAATAATAATCGCTGCATTCGCATTCCTTTCCCGCGCCACAGACAGTGAATACTACAGGAATGTTGAATTCAATGTGGAATAGTGACTGTATTATCATTTCATGAATTTTTCATAGGTCGAATCTATTGCCCTGTAGACCCTGCTTTCTCCAGTCTCCAGAAGAGCTTTTCCAAGGAAGAACCCCATACCCACGCCCTCCCTCACATGACCCCTCTCATATTCCCTGAGGCCCTGATATTGAAATTTACTGAAGTCAAGCCTTGAGATAACAATGTCGTCATCATGAACAAGTTCCCTGATCGCCGAACCCCTGTGATCCATTATCCAGCTGGTAGTTGCGATGATCCTCTGCCCATCGGGTTCGTTTATCATTCTGTCCAGATTCAGTATATTGGCCATCTGAGTACCACCGGCAAATATTACGTTCCTGTCCCCAAGTTCTCCAAGCATGGAAAGTGCAACCGACATCGTATAATCGCCTGTTTCCCTGACTGCCATCATGGGATCTTCAATTCTTCCGCATCTCTTCAGGGCCATGCTGACTACTTCCTCCTTGATATCCCTCGGATCATTGATCATGCTGCTGCTCGTTTCTGCACTGCTTCCAAGCATGCGGAGGACTGTCTGTGCTGTTGTTGTCCCTCCAGGCACTGTCTCCGCAATCACGATATTGTCCAATGATCTAATCAGCGATCCCAGGTACCTCCCGAATTCCAGCGATCTTTCAAATTCTGGCAAAGCTGTTGTCGTTGAAGGATCTTCTGCAGGACCGATGCCTGAATAAAAAAAAGGGATCCTGGGAAAATTCCTAAACCCACAGTCTGCTACGATGATCCTGAGGCCAAGGATACTGTTACATGCCAGGGATACGATTGCAGGTGTCGGTATCCCTTCAGGTGTCATAGGCGGATCACTCATGCTCTCGCATCTCCCATGCACCATTATCTCTGAATCAACCACAGCTGTCATGAATGACAGTTCCGGGGTTGATCCTGCCGCAGATATTCCCTGGCGAAGGGTAACCTTCGAGCTGCCTGCCAGAAGCACGACCAGGGTATTCTCATTCGTGATTGATGAAATAGTCTGGATCGAACTGTCAGATCCTGTTATTTTGCCCATGTATCATAAGATTATGGAAAGTAATAAAACTGGCGCTATCACAAATGCAAGCACGAAAATGAACGATGACAGATAAAATATGACCATTGCAGTTCTCACATCATGAATCTCGGGGTTCCTTCCCCCATCGTTGAGTATATATGATCCATGTTTCTCCAGCCTGACGCCCATGCCAATTGCTATTGCACCCATTGGCCAGCCGGCATTTTTGCTTTCAGTGTTCCTGCTTATCGCGGCCAGTGACTTTTTTTCTCTTCTTCCTGTAATTAACCGCGAGGACAGGAGAATTACGTATCCGGATAGCCTGGCAGGAATGTAATTCACAATGGTATCTGCGACCGCAGAAGCTCTTCCAAACCTAATGTTCCTGTCGTCCTTGTATCCTACGGTTGAATCCAGCGTACTGGTCACTCTGGCGAACATAGCACCGAACACCTTGAAATACGGGAAATAGAAAAGAGGGGATGCAAACCCGTCAACAAACCCTTCAGATATGGTCTCTATGGATGCTGAACATATCCCATGGAGATCGAGGTCCGCTGTATTTCTTCTTACAACCAGCGAAAGGTGTCTGCGGGCACTTTCAATATCACCTGAATCAAGCGATCTGACAATAGGATCAACATGAGATCCCATTGATGTCATGGCGAAGCTTGTCTTCAGGAGAAATCCAGCCGCAATCAGGTATATCACAAATATAAATCCTGTCAGAAAAAGTACCACATATAGGATGAGAAGGACCAGTGCTTCAGTAATGGCAAGAAGCAGGATTCCTCCAAGAACCTGGTTCTTCATCTTCCTGAGAGGTTTTTCAACGAAAGATATGATTTTTCCAAGGATCACAACAGGATGTGCACTGTTTCTTGGTTCTCCAAAAACTATGTCAATGAGAAATGATATACCGATTATTGCAAGTGATACAAGCAAAAGCTGTGAGTCTATCTGAACCATGAGATGATTTGCTCCACGTTGATGTTTTTTGCAAAAATATCAGCAAGAAGAGAAATGTTGTCCTCGAGTATCTCTCCGTATGATCTGTCAGGCGTTCTTCCCGTGAAGAACCTGTATATGGCGGTATTTTCAAGTATCCCGTGAATGTTTGTTCCGTATGCGTTAAGCGATGAGGACACTGATCCCTCAGGGCCGTTTTCAGTACTGAACATCGGATGATCCTTTGTCTGCGCTGATCCGTAGTGGATCTCGTATCCAGTGCCGCCGACATCGTTTCCTAATGGGGTTCCTGATCCCCTATATTCCGTTTTCCTGACAGTCTTTTCACGATTATAAACGGTCAGTGAATCAAACATTCCCAGTCCTCTTTCGCTGGTTCCGTCAGGAAACCTGATCTCTCTTCCCATCATCTGGTATCCTCCACAAATCCCAAGGATCTTTGTCCCGCCTGACGCAGCTGAGATTATTGAATCAGCGAGGCCGGATGATCTGATATATCTCAGATCCTCCTTCACATTCTTCGAACCTGGAAGGATTATCAGTTTTGCAAGATCAAGTGCGTCCCTATCATTGCCTGATACAAATCTTATTCCCCCTCCATAGGCAAACACGGGATCAAGGTCGCTGAAATTCTCCATGTAGGGATATTTGATTACCGCGATAGAATTTCCCAGTATCTTCTCCGAAGAATAGTCCAGTGAATCCTCTCCCGGAAGATTCAGGTTATCTATGTATGGCATGACCCCAAGAACCGGCTTGGAAGTGAGTTCACTTATCCTTTCAAGACCAACCTTCAGCATGCCAGATTCACCACGCATCTTGTTTATTATGAAACCGGAGACTTTCTCGCTGCCCTTCATCAGCATAACTGTTCCGTACAGTGACGCAAATACGCCTCCCCGATCTATATCGCCAACAAGTATTGATCTCTGTGCGTATCTTGATAAGATGTAAGTGTTGGCGATATCATGATCCATAAGGTTTATTTCGGCCGGTGATCCTGCACCTTCAGCTATTATGATATCAAATCTGTCTCCCAATAATGAAATGGATTTATCAACTGCTTTCCGACCATTCCGCTTCAGATATCCTTGATATTCCTGAATGCTCATAACTCCCCTTGATCTTCCTAGCAGGATAACCTGTGAATGACCATTTCCCTCTGGTTTCAGGAGAATAGGGTTCATCTCCTTCAGAGGATTCTGTTTTGCCGCCCTTGATTGCAGCCACTGTGCCCTGGCTATCTCAGATCCATCTGCTATCGATATGGAATTGAGCGACATGTTCATGGCCTTGAACGGAGATACCGAATATCCGCTTTCAGAAAATATCCTGCATAGCGCTGTCGTGATAAGTGTTTTCCCGGCGGATGAGGACGTCCCAAGTACCATCAGCATGCGCATGGTATCAGATCACCTGCCTCAGTGCTTCGAATAGCATATCAGTCAGATATTTCGGCTTTACTGATATCCTCATGTACTGTCTGCCGAAGTCCCGGTAATTCCATAGTGATCTTACAAGGATTCCCGATGATTCCAGTGAGGAGAGAAGTTTGTCTGGATCGATCCCATTCCTGATCCTGAATGTGACGTAATTGGCATGAGGTTCGCCTACCTTTTCCATCCCAATTTTCCTCATTGATCCTATCAGGTATTCCCTGCTTTCCTTCACCATGTCTGTTGATTTCCTTATTCCTTCCAGATCAATGTTTCTCATGATTTCCAGGTGATCCTGTCCTATAGCCCATGGTTCCATGATCCTTTCGAAAGCTTCCAAGTTTGTATGTTTGGATACCAGATATCCCATTCTGATTGAGGGCATCGCAAGTATCTTTGTCAAGGATCTGCCAAGCACAAGGTTACTAAACTCATTCACAAGCGGCACTGTAGTAAAGAATTCCGTATCTCCTGTAAAGTCTATGAAAGCCTCGTCTATAAACACCATTGATCCTACCCTCTCTGCCGACTCGATTATCCCCCTCAGATCAGGCATAGATATCATAGATCCTGTTGGATTGTCAGGTCGTGTCAAAATAACAGCAGACGGGCTGAATCTGTCCAGTATATGAGGATTAGCTGATACGATCCTGTCCGGCAGGACGGTACATCTTATATCATTAATATTGCAGACACGCTCATATTCGGTGAATGTCGGAGAAACGACAAGTAATTTTGAATTCTCGTAAAGATCGCCGATCAGATGAATGAAATGGGTAAGCCCTGGACCCAGTAGGATTTCTTCACTTCTTGCCTGGGAATATCTGGAAAGTTTTTCCAGCAGCCACTCAGGCTGGTCCTCAGGATAGATTCTGAGGTATTCACTTCCACCTGTCTTACCGATGTCTCCAAGATCGATGAAATCGTTCAGGTTTGAGGAGAAGTCGATTACGGAGTTTAGATTCCTTCCAGAATATATCATTGGCCAAATGTTACCGCCATGTTCCGATCGCACAGAACCTTATCCACAACTGACTTATTAACCAAACCATAACTTAATATCTGTAAGAGAGAATAACTGCAGCTTGAGATACAAGACACTGACCGGACTGAGATCGGCTATCTCGTTTCTTACGGTAATTCCAATGGGCTCAGACGGGATTAGCGATTATGCGCACTACTACTTCTCGATTGTGGGAATATTCACAGGGTTTGTCGCCGGCCTTGTATATTTTATCTCAGACATCTATCTTGGAAGTCTTGTTGGTTCCTCGCTTGCACTTGCTGCACTGCTTTTAATAAGTGGTTTTACCCATCTCGACGGGGTGCTTGATTCAGGGGATGCCCTGATGGCCAGGGGTAGCCTCGAAAGGAGAAGGGAGATACTGAAGGATCGGTTCCTCGGAGCAGGGGCAATAGGAACAGCAATGATCATCTACATCCCAACATTTGCGTTCCTGACTCTCTTCACTCCGCTTACAGGCTTCATGGTAATAATAATGGCAGAGACCATGTCAAAGTTTTCAATGATTCTCATGATTTCCGGCAACTCAACCTTTGGCGACGGACTGGCAAAGAGATTCAAGATTTCATTGGGAATGAGGAGCGGTCTCAGTGTACTGGTGAATCTCATACCGATCCTGATCGTGACTTTCCTGATGTTCCCTTGGTTCCTTATTGTCTTGACAATAGCGATAACAATCTCCTATGCCTCTTCCAGGATGCTCGAACATGTGTTCCATGGAATAAACGGCGATCTGATTGGCCTCAACGCAGAGTTCTCAAGGGTGCTCTATCTTGCCCTTTTCTCTGTCGTACTTGTATCTCTGATCCACTGACTCACAGAAAAGGTATTACTTAATTCTGCAATATAAAGGTGATAGAAATGGAAAGTTATTGGCATTCTGTGCCATCAGGACCAAATCCTCCTGAGGATCTGTTTGTAATCGTGGAGACCCCAAAGGGAAGCAAGAACAAGTACGAGATTGCCAAGGAATACGGTGGGATAATACTGGACCGGGTTCTTCACTCTTCTGTTGTGTATCCAGTCGATTATGGTTTGGTTCCAAGAACGTATTATACAGACAAGGACCCTATTGATGCACTTGTGCTTATATCGGAGGGGACCTATCCAGGAGTCATCGTGAATGCAAGACCCATAGGAATTATGAGAATGGTAGATGGTGGCGTGAAGGACAACAAGATTGTCACTGTCGCAAAGGGAGATCCTGTGTACAGAAAAATCTCGTCTCTCAATGATCTGCAGGAACATACACTCAAGGAGATAGCGAATTTCTTTGAGACTTACAAGATCTTGGAGAACAAAAAGACTGAGGTACTTGGATGGGGAGACAAATCTGAGGCTATAACAGAGATAGACGAATCAATGCAAGCATATGCAAAACTCTTCGAAAAGAAATATTAAATTTTAATTATACATTTTCGCCGGGTCTGGAAAGAACTTATGTAAAGGAAGAGAATCGGGATAGATATGTCTGGCACTGAGAACGCTATCCACGTTCATGATCTAAAGCATTCCTATGATGGAAAGAGATTTGTTGTGGATGATGTATCATTTGATGTCCATAATGGCGAAATATATGGTCTGCTCGGAAGGAATGGAGCAGGAAAGACAACAACGATCAAGATACTCACTTCACTCATAAGAGCCACATCTGGAAAGATTTCAGTGCTTGGAATGGATCCTGCAAAAGCAGGCAATAGATTGAGATCCAGGATAGGTGTAGTACTCCAGGACGATTCATTTGACTTCACCACCGTGGAAAAAAGTTTTGACATTTATGGTTACATATGGAATGTGGAAAAAAGCGTCAGAGAGAGGAGGAAAGAGGAACTGATTGCCCTGTTTGAGCTTGACAGGGACAGAAAGAAGAGGATGTGGGATCTGTCTGGTGGCCAGAAGAGACGGGTTCAAGTTGCTAGGGAGTTCATCCACGACATGGACCTGCTGTTTCTTGACGAACCCACGGTTGGACTTGATCCACTCACGAGAAGGAACATTCTCGAAATGATAAAAGAAAGGACAAGAGACGGGTTGACTGTACTGTTTACAACACATAACCTGGAAGAGGCGGAATTCCTTTGCGACAGGGTTGCCATAATGAACACAGGAAAGATACTTGCGCAGGATACCATTTCAAGCCTTAAAAAGAGCTATTCCGGCCTCAAGACCATAGAGGTAACGTTTGAAGGGGATGCGTCAAAAGTTTTGGATGGCTTGGAGAATGCAAGTGTAGATCAGCCAAAGGTATCCGGGGAACCCTACAAAATTGTGACATCTGATCAGGAAGGATCCATCAAGCACCTGCTTGAGAAATCCCGTGTAAATGGAATTCCCATAAGCTGGCTCAACATCCGATCTGTTACTCTTGAGGATGTTTTCCTCAAGACTATAAAGGAGGATCCCGGGATAGTGGCGCAATGATCAGTCTTTACAATTCCTTCAAGCTGATGATCAGGAACATAAGGGTTAACATGGACCCTGGAACCCTGATATTCCTTCTTGCAATGCCATCGATGTATCTCATATTTATGGGATACATGTTCAATTCCATCGTTTCTGGCATTAGCGTAGGTACATCAAGCGTTGATTACCGATCCTTTATCTCCCCTGGAATCGTTGCCTTTGAAACCCTTACTGCAGGAGCTGTGGCGGGAAGCCTGCTCTGGTCTGACAGACGCTATGGGATGTTTGAGCAGATACTTTCCCTTCCCTACACCAGGTCAGAATACCTTCTCGGCATAATCTTCACAACCATCGTTTTCGCAGTTTTCGGGGCCGGCATAATGCTTGTCGTTTCCCTCCTTGTGGTGCATTTCCAGTACATCAGCATAACGGGCTGGCTGACAATATTTGGAAACGTGATTCTCGGATCGCTTTTCTGGGGACTGGTTCTTTTATCACTAGCTGCAGTTGTCAGATCCAACCAGATGTACAACAGTATCCAGATCATAATACTGTTCTTCGCAAACTTCGCCAGCACCGTCTTCTATCCAATAACCAGTAGCACGCCTGTTTCCCTCAGGGATCTGTTTTACATCAATCCACTCACATACACCTCCAACGCAATCCGATCCGGTTATTACTCCACGATGACATCTGGTATTGTGATACAACAGGCTGTTCTGCTTGCAGAAACCGTGTTGATATTTATTGTCGCGTTACTTGTCTACAGGAAGGTCCGCGTTGGAGTAGTGTGATCGCTTTCCAAGTTTTCGGAAAGCGCTTCCCACTTCAAAGGTTGCCGACGGAATCTCCATGGGCTTCGATTCCCCCGATCTGAAGATGCCCTGCCCTCGATGTTCAGCAATCTGACTTTACGGATGCAGGCACGCATGAAGCAATGTGATATACAACCTCTTTCACTTCAGTCTGCCAGTAAATAACACGATATTCCGGGAATGTCAAGTTTTCCACTCGCCTCCGCCCACTATCCTGCGAAATGGGAATTTTTGCTCGCAAGTTAAAACAGATCATACGGACTGGTACATCTCTTTGATACATCAGAAAACGACTGGAGATTATTAATAGACCTATTCGACATTGCTCCTATGGGCTTTGTCTTTCCAGTATATCTCCAGATCCCAAAGAATGGTTTACATGTTCTTCCTGATCAATGGGAGGTTATGAAATTTGTTAACCAAGTTAACAAACCTCTTTAGAAGTTATCATCTGTCTGATGCTTAAACTTCGTGGGTGCAACCCAACACCCTCTATCCCGTCCTCAAACGATTTCGGGATTGC
>JBBYJL010000051.1:0-9375 GCA_043196285.1 Thermoplasmataceae archaeon
AGCTTTATGTTGACATAGTCTGCAGCTTCCTCGTAAACGACGTTGCTCAGATCCGCGAGGGTGAATACTGCTTCATCCGCCATAACCGGAATTGAAGAGTTGAGACGGACGAACTTCATTCCTTTGACATCGTCTCTAACCACAGGCTGCTCGAGGAACTCGATGCCGAATTTCTCTATCTTTCCTGAAAGGTCTACTGCTTTTTTAGGGCTGTAGGACTGGTTGAAATCTACGCAGATTGAATGTTCAGATCCAATTACCTCCCTGACCGCCTTGACCCTCTCATAGTCCTCATTTATTGACTTGCCCAGCTTTATCTTGAAGAATTCCACACCATCATCCAGTAGCTCTTTTGCCTGAACCTTCGCATGAGGGGCGTCCACCAGGTCTACAGTATAAGATGTCTTCATGCTTGTTCTGTAACCTCCAAGCAGTATGTAGAGAGGAAGATCTGCCTTCTTTCCAATTATGTCGTATAGTGCCATGTCCACCGCTGCTCTGCTAGCTTTAGAGCTTCTGGCAAGCGCTTTCATCCTTTCGTTGAGTGCTTCCGTGGACAGATCCATCCCCTTGAGCGCCTGGCTGAAAATAGAAAGCTCAGACTCGACAGATCCCATTGTGTCTCCTGTGATGAATGGGGTCGGGATTGCCTCGCCGTAACCGGATAGCCCACTGTCTGTCGTTACCTTGACGAAGTACCCTTCGTAAAAGTCTGTGGAACCAAGTGCAATCTTGAAAGGCTTCTTCATCTCAATGTTGATCTTCTTATACTCAAGACTCTTAATCTTCATGACGCGTAATCCCTGGTAAATATTATTAGCTATTGATCTTGTTACTAGTCGTAAAGCAAAAAAGTCTGCCTTGCTTCCATGTAGTCCCTTGAGGAATCGATCCATGTTTCAGCTATTTCCCTCACGCCCATATCGTCTTCCAGGAATTTTCTCAGATCATCTGATCCATACAGGATAGAAAGGTGCTTGAAATCAATGTTCTCTCGATCAAGCGAGAATAGATGCTTCAGTATTCTTATTGCAAGAGTGATGCTGCGAAATGCCTTCCGATCCTCGATATGGATCGAAAAACCTTCCAGTTTTTTTCCTGATAGGGGATCGAGGCTTGGAATGAACATTATCTTTCGGAATATTGCACCCCGTTGTTCCTTAAGGTTGAGGGACCATGCGCCGCTGTAACCGAACTGTGAGAATGGATAAGGTGTTCCTCGGCCAACGCTTACTTTCGAAGATTCAACAAGAACCATTCCAACAAATACAAACAGCGCGTTTAGCGTTGGAAGATTGAGTGAAGGCGGCACAAAGTGTTTCAGATAAGAATCATAATAATAGGATCTTTTGTAAGCAGACATGGTTGATATTTTGAGATCTGTGTTTATATCCCTGTTCAGGTACTGTGCCATTTCACCAATTGTCATACCGTATCTTAGCGGAAAATCATCAATTCCGACGAAAGATCTGAACCCAGGTTGCATCATCGGACCATCAACTATCGATCCTGAAAGAGGTGCGGGCCTGTCGCAAACTATCACCTGAGCGCCTGACTTTCCTGTGGCAGTTAGAAGGTGCTTTAATGATGATATATAGGTATACGGCCTTGCGCCTGCGTCCTGAATGTCATATATAACTGTCTCTACATCCTCCAGTTCAGCAGGATCTATCTCGTGCGACTTCTCAGTATAGATGGATTTGACTGGAATCCCTGCATAGGTTTCGTCCTGGACCATTTCGCCATTCTTAAGAGCGGCATAAATACCATGTTCAGGAGCAAATACCTTCTTTATATTCGCACCCTTCTTCATCATTAGATCGATATTCTGAATAAGGTCCTGAGTTACGCCGGACGCATTCGTCAATAAAGCGATCGGCTTGCTTGGGAGCTCAGGAAGCAATTTTTCTATGCCCAGTTTGAATTCCATAATTTAGTATCGCAGGATAACTAAAATCTTTACCTGTTCAGTTTATCTTAAAACTGCCCTGATAACACGTTCTGCATTGGCATGAAGTAACTGATCGGGCTGCTTTACTGATTCTGCAAGCGTTCTGATATCAGAGAATGATGTGAATCCCTTGGTTCCGCCTCTCATGCCAAGAAAATCAGATCCAACTGCAACAATATCCCATCCGAAGTTTTCCCCAAGATAATTGATGTTTTTTCTCATATCGTCTAAAGTTGGTTCTGAAGACAACATTTCAGCGATTCCGCTTATACCAACAATGCCATGAGTGGAATATATTGCCTGTAGCATTGAATCATCAGCATTTCTTGCATGGTCAAAGAGCTTCCTGATGTTTGTATGCGTCATTATCACTGGATTCTTGGAATACTCGCATACGTCAAGAGTTGTCTGCCTGCTGGTATGAGCTGTGTCTACTATTATGCCCAGTTCATTACACAGATCAACAAGTTCCTCGCCAGCCCCGGTCAGGCCATAGTCTTTTTTTGAATAGCATGAAGCCGCATATTTGTTATCGTAATTCCATGTCAAGCCGATGCATCTTATTCCAAGATCATAGAGGGAATATATGTCTGTAGGATCAGCAATAGTATCTGCCCCTTCAACAGATATTAAGAATTTAGGCATCTCTCCCTTCAGATCAGCAGCTCTGGAGACAAAATCCACTGTCATTGTGCTGCGCAGAAAAGAATAGAAATTCGCCTGTTGAATGAGTGCAGAGTAATCCGGGACCCAGGTAAATTCTGCGGGTTTCTGCTTCAGATCAATGGATGGCTTTGATTTTGTCCACACCCTTCTGAAAGGAAAAATAGCTGAAAAAATTAGGACATCTCCGTACTCCCTCAGTTTCGATATAGACGATTGTGAAGTACCAGTAAAGACATTCTCTGTGGTTGAGGTTATGCCAAAGTCTTCATGTAGGTCAATGATTCGCATGATACAGTGATTCCAGTCATTTATAATATAACTCCTTAATTTTCTGGTTTTTGCTTACCTTTGGGATTGACATATATTTTCTGAATATTTTCAATCATCTATGATTAGGAGACATTCTTTATTTATCCATGTTTTGTTTCTTGCAACTAGCTGCACATTTAATTTGATGAATCTGTCATTCCCAGTAATTAGATATATTTGCCAATGATTGTGTCGACAGGAAGCGGGAATACAATCATGTTTACGAATGTATAATGGCCGACTCTATGCATATGGAATTCGAAGAAGCATAAATGACAATAATAGATGTGTTGTATAAATCGCAAGTAATGGAATATAAGCTATGATCGGCGCTTATTTTAAAAGAGGATACAGGAAGTGGTTCCTTGGTTCTGGAACAGATGAAGAGAAAACCATGGACCTGTCAATAAGCGATGGTGTTTTCTGGACAATATACAGCAACATGACATCGCCGTATATAGTGGCATTTTCCATTCTTGTGATTGGACCCACTGCGCCTGTTGGCTATATTATAGGTATACCATACCTGGTTGTACCGCTTGCCCAGTATTTTGCCGTAAAGTTATCCAGGCGGACTGTTGATCTTCGGTCTTTAACTATCAAGATAACGATCTTTGACCGGGTAGTCTGGATTTTAATAGCACTTCTGGTATTTTTAAGAGGATACCTGCTTCTGTCTTTTCTCATGATTGTCCTCCTCTCTGTCAGGGTCTTTTTTTCATCATTTTCTGGTACAACCTGGAATGCGTGGGTTCCGTCTGCAATTGGATCCAAGAAGAGGAACCTATATTTTTCAAGAAGAAATTTGTTTCTGAGGCTTTTCTCGCTCGTAGGATATGGAATAGCTTCCATGATATTTTTTCTCCTCGGTAGCACTAAGATAGCCTACGTTGTCCTGTTTGCCGGTTCTTTAATTTTTTCGACCGTGTCTCTTTTTATTATGCAGCGCATTCCGCCTTTCAAGCCTGAAAAAGAAGATACAGGCGGAGTTTCGGCAGCAGGCAAGGTCCTGCTTTCATACCTGCTATTTACGCTTTTGACCGGAATTGGCTTGAGCGCTTTTTCTCCTTATATGCAGCTTTACATCCTTTCTAGCAGTTTTCTTGGTCAGTCAGCACAGATCTACACTCTTGTCATTATCGTTATCGCCGTAGCTGCAATTTCCTCACAGCTCTTTTGGGGAAAATTCATTGAGCGAGTCGGAAACAGGAAAACAATACTATTGAGTGGAGCCATAATTTCAATTGTTCCATTGTGGGTGGCATATACCAGTTCCATAGTAATATTATTTTTTCCCATAATATTGCTGGGTCTGGCACAATCTGGATTTACATTGGCTGCATTCAATGAACTTATAACGAGAACGGAGAGAAGAAGGGTAAGTGGAATCTCAATATACAACATCACTCAATCGTTGTCAGTGGCCGCAGGTCCTGTCTTTGCAAACGTGATCTTTGATTTGTACAGGACGAGTCTGCTGCCAATATTCGTCCTGTCGTTTTCTCTCACCCTGATCGGTTCAGTTTACTATTATTTACACTCAACCTTTGCTGTTGGAAAGTAACTTCCAATTACTACGATTTGAATTATCTATAAAGCAGAATTGAAAGATACACATCTAAGGAGAACGAAGTAGCTAAGGCTAAGAAGGCCAGAGCCTGTCCAATGTATTTTGGTCAAACAAGTAGAACTTGGACTCATTTGGCATAATTGATACCATCTCCCCAACTGAGAGAGGAGAGTCCGGGCCGCCAATTCTGATGATTTCCTTCCCGCTGTCTATGAGTTGCAGGTGTTCGATTCTGCTCCTGCCTAGATTCTGGATCACCAGCACCTTTGCATTCAGGCCTTTTTCGGTGATCATAACATCCTCGGGTCTGAATCCAAGATTTACGTCAACGGATTTGGTTCCTGATGGTACTTTGATCCCAGTTATGCTCAGGTCAAGTTCATTGTTGGAAACTTTGACCTTAAATTCACCATCATCGTTCACCAACTCCGCAGGGACCATGTTCATCTGCGGATCTCCGAGAAAAGCCGCTACAAAACTATTGCGCGGCATGTCGTAAATTTTCAGAGGAGAATCAAGTTGAATCATTAAACCGTTGTTCAGAACCGCCACTCTGTCAGCTAGGGTCATAGCTTCGACCTGATCATGGGTAACATAGATGGTTGTAGTTGCGAAGCTTTTTTGAATTCTTTTCAGTTCTCCACGCATTGAAGTCCTGAGCTTGGCATCGAGGTTTGACAGTGGCTCGTCCATCAGAAAGACAGACGGTTCCCTGACGAGGGCCCTCCCCAGTGCGACTCTCTGGCGCTGGCCTCCTGATATCTGACCTGGTTTCCTGTCAAGAAGATCGGATATACCAAGTACTTTCGCAACCTCTTCAATCTTTGATTCGATCTGGCTCTTGGGAACTTTACGTTTTTTAAGTGGAAAAGCCAGGTTGCCGGCGACTGTAAGAAATGGATAAAGAGCATAGTTCTGGAAAACCATGGCCATATCCCTGTCCTTGGGCGGGAAATCAGTAATCTCGTTACGCCCGAGGTATATTTTTCCTGAGTCAAGCAACTCCAGTCCCGCGATGATCCTGAGGGTCGTAGTCTTGCCACAGCCGCTCGGCCCCAGCAGTACGAAGAATTCCCCATCCTCGACCTGCATGCTGATATTGAACACTCCCTTGCCTTTACCGAAATTTCTTGTAACTTTCTCTAATCTTACCTCAGCCATAATTGATCAACCCTTTCTTTTCGTCATCTTCGCTCCAATAGCAGCACGTTCTTCTGTGAAGTCTCTTTCAAGGAGCACTGCCTGAACATTTGTAGTCTTCATACTTATCAACTGTATCACTTGTAAGTGGCTATGCTGAATCCCGCTACTATATACTTCTGGAAGAAGAAGAACAGTATGAATATTGGTATTCCCATCAAGATAGCAAACGCTGAATAAACGCCGTAATTCACGGTTATGGTCCCCTGCGAGATGTAGTACATCCCAATTGCCATGGTGTAAAGCTTTGGTGAAGTAATGAACTGGCCGGCAAGAGCATAATCTGTGTACGGCCCCATGAATGCAAGTACCACTGCAAGGAGTATCGCAGGTTTTGCCATAGGTACAAGTACCCTGAAGAGCGCCCCTGTCCGGGAATAACCATCAAGAGTGGCTGCCTCCTCATAGTCCCTTGGAAGATTATCGACGTAGTTCTTGATAAGCCAACTTGAAAATATAACAGCTCCAGCGGAGTAAGGTATTATAAGACCGATGTAAGTGTCAAGCAGATGAAGCTGCGAGAACATGAAATAAAACGGGATAACCATAATGGTGAATGGAAACATGGAAAGAACGAGCAGCATGTATAGAAGGGCCCTCTTTCCAGGTATCCTGTATCTTGAAAAGGCAATTCCCGTTGTAATGGAAAGCCCCACACCTATAAGGGTCGATGTGCCTGTCAAGATAAGTGTATTTTCAAGCCAGGTCGGAAAAGGATTCTTGAATATTATATTATAATAATTCGCAAAGGAGTAATAGTCATGAAACGGCAGCAGGGTACTGAAATTAGTACTCGTAAGGTTTGCTAACGGGCTCAGGGAAGTCAAGAATATATAGTAGATTGGGAAAATGGAATATATGCAGATTATCGTCAATGCTAGATATGAAAGTCCAAGTTTGATTCGCCTGATCCTCCTGTAATAAGAGTTTAATTTTGTCGTATTTCCGTACCTTGTACCCAAGCCGGTTTTTTTTACTGTTTCATCTATGTTTTGCATCAGGTCAACCTCAATATAGTATAGACATCATCTTCGAGTAATGATTCACAATTATAACCATGACAAGCAGGATTAGCACGGAGATTATGGAATAAACAGCTGCAACACCGTATGACAGGTACGAAAATGCCTCAGTGTAGGAATATGTTATCAGTATCTGTGTTGAGATTCCTGGTTCGCCTGCAGTAAGCAGGTAGGGTATGTAAAAATTACTCCATGCGAAGATGAAGCCAAATATAGTTATGAAAGCAATCTGCCTGCTAAGAAGTGGCAAGACTATTGTCCTGACCCTAGAGAGGGTTCCGTAACCATCCATCTGGGCTGCATCGTAAAGTTCCTGCGGAATGCTCTGCAGCGATGCAGTATATACAAATGTGTAATACGCCAGAGACAGCCACAGGTTGACGAGTATCACAGATATCATTGCCAGCGGAGTGGAACCTGTCCAGTTAGGTGATATGTGAAATATAAGGCTCAAGACCTGGTTCACCGCGCCATAGTGCTGGTCCAGGAGATTTTTCCAGATCAGTATTGTAATGAAGGCAGGAAAAGCCCATGGAACGAGGATCAATGATCTGAATACATTTTTCCCTTTTAACCCGGGCTGCGTTATAAGAAGTGCCACACCAAATCCCAGGCCAGCCATCAGGAGAATGCTGCTGCCTGCAAAAACTATGTTATTGATTATTACCGTAGAAAGAGTTGGTGAAGTCAGAACGTTATAGAAGTTCCTTAATCCCACGTATGAAAAAGTAAAGAAGTGTGCTTCGCTGAAGTTTGTAAGCGAAATATTAATTGTCCATGCTATTGGATAAAAATCAAGAAAACCGAGAACAACAAATACAGGAATAAGAAATAATATATAGATCGCGTCTGACTTGGGCTTTCTCAAATTAGCCGAATCACTTTGTTTTGCAAGCTCAACCATCAGACCACAACCTTGTTGAATAAGATTAAGTTAAAAATAAATGTTTCTACAATAAATAATAAAAGCCGCTATCTTCACTGCATTTTCAGATTATTGGGTGAGGCGTAGTACATAGACTGATATAGTGCTTCCGAAGATATCCCGGGCATATTTGCCAGTGAAAACTGGAAATATGGAAGATCGTTTGTTTTCAGATCGTTAATTATTCCGGTCTCTATCTGATTCATTGCATCTGTCACTGTAACTGTGGTGGAATTTGCGTAAAGATTGCTCGCACCGACTCCAAAGTTAGGCCAATAGTAAGCCATCTGAGGATAGTTCGGCTGTATCTGTGTGTGCTGCTCCTGTGCCAGCCAACCACCAATCAGGGGATCGTTGTTTGTATGGTTCGTGATATATGACCCCGCACTCTTGAGTGAAGGGAAGTCTCCTGCCAGGTCAAACAGGTTGACCTGTGACGCATTGTTTGTCATGAATTCAACGAACTTGATTGAAGCCCAGGTCTGGGCTGCGGTTATACCGCTTGCCTGCGGGGTGGAGACCAGATAGCCAACTGAACCCCATATCGGTGTAGGCCATAGGCCAGTTGCATTATTGAAGGGAATAGCCGTCACTCCAAGGTTGCTGCCCAAAGCCTTTGCATAAGTTGATTGATCCCATGGACCATCAAGCATGAATGCAGAATTTCCGCCTTCAAAGATAGATTGCTCATCCGAGAAGGTGAGACCCGTCTTGTCGATGTGATATAGCGAAGTCCAGTTCCATACAAAGGACATTGCAGCGATATCCTGTGGACTGTTCAGCTCAGGATAGAACGATGAGTTGAATAACACACCTCCAAAAGCTGGAATCCAAGCAGCGAATCTGTACCCACTGTCTGCACCGATTGCATAGGGCATGCCTATATAGCTACCACCCTTGCTGGAAACGTTCTTTGCATCCTGGATCATCTGGTAAGTGTTTGTTGGTGGGGTCGGGACAAGAGCCTTGTTATAATAAAGCCCAATTCCATTCGTATTGACCGGTATTCCGTAGAGCGCACCGTTGTAAGTCCAGTCCGCTATCGTTCCGGTGGTGAATGAATCTACGTATGTCTTGTTAAGATATGGGGAAAGATTCAAAACTGCCCCCGCAAC
This sequence comes from Thermoplasmataceae archaeon, assembly GCA_043196285.1. Lineage (GTDB taxonomy): Archaea > Thermoplasmatota > Thermoplasmata > Thermoplasmatales > Thermoplasmataceae > JAKAFX01. The sequence goes on from JBBYJL010000051.1 coordinate 8,759, forward strand.
GTATGCCGCACCGCCATTGTCGCTTGTATCCCTGTAGACATCCGGAGCAGTTCCAGCGTGCGCAGCTGTCAAGAAGGTAGTAGAAGCAACATTAATTGCAGGGCTATCCTGAACCGTTACATTGGGATATGCTGCCTCAAATTGTGCGAGAGACGTGTTGAATGCAGTCGCCTCGCCGCCAGCACTTCCAGAGCCCCACACAGTTATTGTGACATTGGTAGAAGGCGGTGTGGGACCACTCGACCCCTTACTGCTCTTTGTCAATTCATAGATGCCTATTCCAGCGGCAGCAATAACAATCACGGCCACGATAACAACAACCAGCTTGGTCATCCCACTTCCAGATTTACCGGAGGGGGGTGTATTACTTGGATCAGAAGATACCATAAACAAGTATCTAAATTTCAATACATAAATATTCCTACTGCGATATTAGACTGCTCCAAACATTCAAATTAATTTCCCATGGCAAGTCGATCGATTTTTCCAGTATTTGATAAAAAGTAATTAATCCGAGGAGAAGCTACTTCAGCTAATGCTTAGGATCAAAGAATTATCTTTGAACAGGTGGGCTCTCAATTTTTCTTTCAGAACTGCAAAAAAGGGTGATACTTTCT
>JBBYJL010000052.1:0-9305 GCA_043196285.1 Thermoplasmataceae archaeon
CCAACCGCCGGAGAAGCTACAATAAACGGGTTTGATATTCTTAAGCAGGCCAGGGAGATACGTGAACTGATAGCTGCTGTGCCACAGGAAGCGAGAGCTGTACCCTGGATGACTCCAGTTCAGACAATCACGTCCTATCTCATGTGGAGAGGGTATACACATTCAGAATCCAGGGAGATGGGAAAGAATGCGCTGAGAACCATGGGAATGGAGGAACAGGAGGACAAGAAAAACAGAAATCTCTCCGGAGGACAGAAGCGAAAGGTTCTGGTAGCGACGGCACTGGCAAGCGAGGCCACGCTCATATTCCTGGACGAACCAACCACCGGTCTTGATTTTATTTCCAGAAAGGAACTCTGGAATCTGCTTTCATCGCTGAAGCGCGAAAGGCTCATATTCCTTACCACGCATTATCTGGAGGAGGCTGAAACACTTGGCGATCTGATAGGAGTTATGAGCAATGGAAACATGGTTGGATTCGGTTCCCTTGATCAGCTAAGGAAGAAAGTCAGATATCCCCTGAGCATCAAGATTTTTTCGCAGGACTTTGATGTATCAGGAATTAAGGGCGAAGTGCAGAAGGTGGCACAGAATGCTATCCAGATTTATACAGGTGAGGATGAGGCATATGAACTGGCAGAAACATTACTTGCAAGGCATCTCAAGTTCACCGTGCAGGAAGTCAGCCTCAATACCATATTCGAGTCTTTCGTCCAGGGAGATGAACTTATTGAATAGAAATGTCGGGAGCCAGATTTACGCTTCGATTCTCGTGAATTCGCTTTATGCAATGCTCAATTATCCTGTAACCCTCATCAGCACTCTGCTGGCTCCCCTCTCAATACTGGCTGTAGTCACATTTGCGAGCCACGGAACCCTTCTCCCTGTTGCCGCAGAGGGGGCACTTATAATGAACATGGTGTCGAGTGGGACCTCCCTGCAGGGGGATCTTTCGCACCTCAAGAATGACATGCGGATGCAGGACATGGTGGTCAGTTCACCTACCGGACCTGGCATCTATGTTTTTGGCATGGCTATCTCTGAAATAGTCTATTCCATTCCCACACTTATTGTGCTTTTAATCTTTAACGCACTTTTTGTTAAAACTTCATTTTTTGGTGCGGTAGTGATATTTCTTGACATGGCTACGATATTCACATTTTCAATTTCACTGGGGTTCCTTCTCTCCACGTTCTCTTCGGATATTGTCCAGAGCTGGGCGTTCTCCGGAATACTTTCCCCCATACTTACTACAATCCCGCCGGTTTACTATCCTATATCCTACATTCCCATGCCTTACAGGTATCTTGCCTACATATCGCCTACAACATATGCAGCACAAATTGCCCAGAATGCAGTTGGATTCACCACTCTCGCTCCTGGAACTGTGGCACTTTACTGGATCATACTGCTGGGCATAACGATACTGTTCGGATATCTTGCAATGAAGCGTTCCAGATGGAGAGAGACATAGGAACGGGGATTTGATCCTTGAAATTGCTGCCTTGATTGAGTCTTACGGATATCATGAGAAGGTCGAACATCCCTATATATTTTACAGAATATATATACCGATAATTTTAAGCATTCGTTACAATAAGAATGAGTGTTTGAAGCTCTTGATGAAAGCAGGCTTAAGAAAGTACATTTCAGAATCACTGCCCTTTCTTCAGGAGGGAGTTTCCTGGACGGATATGATATATCCATAATATCTGTTGCAGTCCTTGTTCTTAAGTCTCAGTTCTCTCTCACTTCCACTGAAATAACACTCCTGCTTGGTTCCACAATACTTGGAATGATATTTGGAGGCGTACTAATAGGTTATCTTACTGATCTCAAAGGAAGAAGGTACGTATATCTCTGGGACATGGCTTTTTTCATACTTTTTGGTGTTCTGTCAGCAGTTGCCACGGATTATCTTCAGCTCCTTCTTTTCAGACTTCTGCTTGGAGTTGCAATAGGAGCTGATTATGCCATAACGCCAACAATTATTGCGGAGTTCTCGCCAGTGAAACACAGAGGAAAATTGCTCAGTTTTTCAGGGGCAGCCTGGTTCATAGGAGCGTTTGCATCATATGGAATAGGCACTGTCCTGATCCCGCTGGGTAACATATCCTGGCGTTACATGTTCCTGATCGGGGTCATACCTGCGGCAATAGTTCTGCTGCTCAGGCGGGACGTTCCTGAATCACCAAGATGGCTTTTATCTCATGGAGAAAATGAGAAAGCGAATGCCTCTATGAGAGAAATAGATAGGAGCGCAAATGTCGTGGCCCCGAAAACCTACACCAAAACCAGATTCGGTGATCTCTTCAGGAAAAGATACATTGCTGCTACTGCATTCATATCAATATTCTGGTTTGCACTCGATGCTGTTACGTACGTGATAGCACTCAATGGACCTTCAATACTTCATGATCTCGGTATATCTGCTGATACAGCATCCGGCTATGCTACTCTAATTGCTCTTCTTGCAATAATAGGTGCTGTCATAGCAATTGTGTTTATTGATACAACTGGCAGAAAGAATCTTACCCTGATAGGTTTCACGGGCATGGTTGCCACGCTCCTGCTGGCAGCATTCCTGTTTGAGTATTATCCTGTTGTAATCTACATCGTGCTGCTGTTTGTCGTCTTTGAGATCAGCCAGGAACTTGGCCCTGGGATTACAAATTCTGTGTATCCGCAGGAACTTTATCCGACGGAGATAAGATCTACTGCACAGGGTTTCGGGACCACTGTCAGCCGTGTGGGCGCGCTCTTCGGCATATTTGTCTTCGCGTTCATAGCTGGTGCTTATGGTATCAGTGCCGGCATGATATTTCTTGCAGTGATTTCTGCCATGGGACTTGTGGTAACCATTTGGCTTGGGAATGAGACAGCCGGGAAATCGCTGGAAGAATTGAACAGACCCTAGATCTTTCTGCCGGAGTTTATCAGACTTATCACCAGATCCGGACGATCGGACCCTATAGCATCAACACCTGCATTTAATGAGTCGGTTATTCCTTTCGGGTCATTTGGAGCCCATACGCTTACCTTTATCCCACCCTTGTGGCACCTGTCCACGTATGACCTTGTCAGTCCTTCATAATTTATTGCGATTGTATCACAACCGCACTGTCTGACCATGTTTACGGGATCAATGGGAAAACCGGCAATAAGTGCACCACAGATCATATCAGGAAACTTCTGTTTGATCAGGAACAGTGCGTCATGGAAGAACGATATAAGTATGCTCCTCTTGAGCAGATCCGGCCTTATGCTGTATAGATTGACAAGAGAATTAACAGTCTCCATAGATTTCAGTTCAATCACTACTGGAATATGTATGGCGTCAAGCACCTCTTCCAGTAACGGAATATTTTCGCCTCCTTTGAGTTTGATACTCCTTAACTTTTCCGTGTCCAGTTCTTTCACGTCCATATCGATTCCGGCCGTCCTTCTCAGATCAGGATCGTGTATTACTGCAAGATTTCCGTCTTTAGTTGCGTGGACATCACATTCTACGGCGTCCACCCCAATCTTCTCAACACCTTTGAATGCAGAAAGAGTGTTTTCACTAAAAAGATCGCTGCCACCTCTGTGGGCTATCACAAATACGTCCCGTCCCATGTAACTGTGAGTCATTAATGTGCAATGAAACTGTTTGATATATAGGATTGCCTGATTCGTCGCCCTGGGTAATATTCAGGTATCTGGCCAATGCTCATGAAATTGCTGATATTTCACTGTTTCAATCTCTCTTTTTATCATGTATTTTCCCAATAGGTTTAAGTTACTTGTGTCAATTAGACAGGGATGATATGAATTCGGATAAAGAAAATCATAATATTAACGGGAAGCCGGTCATCAATCTTGAGGGTCATATCGCACTTGTTACAGGATCCAGTTCCGGCCTCGGAAGTGCAATAGCGTTAACAATTGCGCAGGCTGGCGCTACTGTTGCGGTTCATTACAGGAAGGAAGAGAAGGAGGCTAAAGATCTGGTGGCCAGAATTACAGCGGCTGGAGGCAAAGCCAAAGCTTTTGGGGCAGACGTATCAAAGCAGACTGAGGTTGAAAATCTCTTCTCCAGCATCGATAAGGAACTCGGAAATGTTGACATACTGGTCAACAATGCCGGAATAGATGGAGTTCGTGCTCTCTGTGGCGATGATGACCCCAGGAATTGGGAAAACGTTATCGCAGTGAATCTTATTGGCCCATATTATTGCTCAAGGGAAGCTGTTAAAAGAATGAGAAAGAATCACAGCGGGGTCATCCTGAATATCACATCTGTACATGAATTCATACCATGGACAGGCTACACCGCTTATTCCAGTGCCAAGGCCGGTCTCTCCATGTTTACCAAGACTCTGGCTCAGGAAACTGCAGAAGATGGTATCAGAGTCCTGGCTGTCGCGCCCGGAGCGATAAAGACCCCGATTAACAGATCTGTGTGGGGGAATCCTGACACACTGGCTGACCTGAACAAAAAGATAGCAATGGAAAAGCTGGGCAGTCCTGAGGATATCGCAAATGCGGTAACCTTTCTTGTAAGCGATCTTGCCAGCTACATTACAGGCACAACGCTTGTTGTGGATGGGGGGATGCTCCTCTACCCTGATTTTAAACATGGTGGATGACTACACTGATTGCCGGCTGTTACAAATGGCATATGTGAAATGAACCAAAATTATTTCATTACCTGAAATATAGGTTCTCAATGACGCTCGATCCGTCAATGAGGAATATGTTGGAAATGTACCGGACCTTAAATCTCCCCAGATTATATGAAACAAGTCCTGAAGATCTCAGGGAGATGATGAATAATACCCGGGTTTCACAGGAAAGTGATACTGTCTCCCGCATTGAGGATCTGTCTTTTGACAGTGATGGCTTTCCTATAAAATGCAGGCTTTATGATCCTGGGACTGCGGGCAGAGGACTAATAATATATTTCCATGGAGGAGGATTCATGTGGGGTGGAATTGAATCGTCGGATCCTGTCTGCAGAAGGATCGCCAATGCTTCGCGGACAAAAGTTCTTTCCGTAGATTACCGGCTTGCTCCTGAACACAAATTTCCTGCGGCTGTGAACGATGGTTTTAACTCGTTCCTCTGGGCTTATAATAATGCTGAAAAACTGGGTATCGATAGGGATAGAATAGCTCTTTCAGGGGATAGCTCCGGTGGAAACATTGCTGCCTCGGCTTGCCTGAAACTGAAGGATAATGGTTATCCTCTCCCGTTTCTTCAGGTTCTGTTTTATCCTTTCCTTGGACCGGATTTTTACTCTGAGTCCATGAGAGAATTCGGAGAGGGTTATTTCATTACCGCTGATGAGCTTAAATGGATTGGTGACAATTACCTGAGTTCACGTCATGATGCAGTTGATCCTTATTTCTCCCCGATCCTTCATGATGGTCTTGAAGGATTGCCTGAAGCACTCATAGTCACTGCTGAATATGATCCGCTAAGGGATCAGGGTGAGATGTATGTTTCAAGGCTTTATTCTGCCCGCGTACCAGTAACCTCCATCAGGGCCAAGGGAATGATTCACGGATTCCTTGGACTTTTCAGCGTGTCACGTGCAGCTAATTCCATATTAAGCATGGTGTTTGGGCTGGCAGGATCCATCCTTGATGGAAAGCAATGAGAAGTCCTTTTTTTTACGAGCGGATCTGAAAGTACAGGCAGAGATATTAACACAGTATATTCCTGAAAACTGCTGTTATGACCGTGGTTAAGAGATTTCAACAGTTACCCGGTAATAATTTTTTTTATTTAGATTAATATAGCAGAAAAACATATTAAATTATGGATTACAGAAAGTTGACGAGAGAGGAGGAACTTGTCATAATTTACAAGGGAACAGAACCACCATTTTCAGGTAAATATGAAAATCATTACCAGAAGGGAATTTATAGCTGCAGAAGGTGTGGCAGCCCTCTGTACAGATCAGAGAGTAAGTTCGATGCTGGTTGTGGATGGCCCAGTTTTGATGAGGAAATCCCGGGTGCTGTAAAGAGGGCTCGCGACAGAGACGGCCATAGAACAGAGATTCTTTGTGCCAGTTGCGGTGCACACCTTGGACATGTATTTGAAGGCGAAGGTTTTACTTCCAAAAACACCCGGCATTGCGTGAACTCCATTTCCCTTGATTTCATACCGGACGGTGATTCCCATGGGAATTGACAGAACAGAAGTTGCTGTTCTCGCTGGTGGATGTTTCTGGTGCCTGGAGGCTATTTTCAGCGAGATCAGAGGGGTATCGAAGGTGGAACCTGGCTATTCCGGAGGGGACCTGCCAGATCCGACATACGAAGAGGTATGCACAGGCCGGACAGGGCACGCTGAGACAGTGAGAATAAGCTATGATCCTGATGTGATCTCCTACACAGACATACTCGAGATATTCTTCTCAACACATGACCCCACCACGCTGAACAGGCAGGGAAATGATGTGGGAACACAGTATAGGTCCGTGATATTTTATACGAACACTGATCAGGAGAGGGAAGCTGCTGACATGATCAGGAAACTTGAAGCTGAAGGAAGATTCAAAAAACCCATAGTGACGAAAGTTGAGAAGTTCGAGAATTTCTATCCTGCTGAAGAATACCACAGGGATTATTTCCGGAACAATCCAGATTCTCCTTACTGCATGTTCGTCATAGAACCGAAGATTGCGAAATTCAGAAAGTCCTTTGCGCCGGTTCTGAGGAGGGACTAGGGTTACCATAACTCCATACCGCATATCGATCTACCACCTGAATTTGTGGTGCTGTGGATTCTGAACGTGCAAATGTAAATCTTAATTAACCGTCTGAATATCATAATAATTGATATTCATTGTCAACCAGGAGTGTTTATAAAATACCTGTGGGTGAAACCTTCGGGAAGATGACCTCTGATGGTGCAGGCGTGAAGCTGAGGAGAATGTTTGGAAATCCTTCTACAGTGGAACTTACAGATCCTTTTCTTCTCCTTGATCACTTTGGATCTAATAACCGTGCAGACTATATCTCTGGATTTCCGTGGCATCCGCACCGCGGCATTGAAACTGTTACCTATCTTGCTGACGGAAAGGTGGTTCACGAAGACAGTACCGGTAACAAAGGAGTGATCTATCCTGGTGATATTCAATGGATGACTGCAGGAAGTGGTATTTTCCATCAGGAAATGCCTCAACCTCTGGAAACATCCGATACCGATGCCCTTCTTCATTCATCAGGTATTAAGGACAATGTTGCAGGTTTTCAGATCTGGATAAACCTGCCAGCATCCTCGAAGATGAAGAGCCCCGTATACAGGGGGATTAAAGGAACCTCAGTGGATGAGATAAAGAATGATGGTGCCCGCGTAAAAGTGATTGCTGGAAGTTTCATGGATGCCACTGGAAAACTGGACTACCCCTCTGCTGTTGACCCCACCTATCTTGATATAAGAATGGAAAGGAATTCATTCCTTGATATTCCTGTAAAGGAAGGTTACACAAGCATTGTATATTCATTTTCCGGGAATGCGTCTATTGAGGGTTCAGGCAGTGAACTGATGGCAGGAAAGCTGATGATCTTTTCAGCAGAAGGTGAAAAAATAGGTGTCAGGACTGATGACAGCGAGACCAGGTTCATCTTTCTCTCAGGAAGGCCTCTAAAGGAAACAGTTCAGTGGTACGGGCCAATTGTCATGAATACAGAAGAACAGATTGAAGAGGCTTTCAGGGAACTGAGAAACGGGACATTCATCAGGGAAAAGAACCCGATTTTCCAGTAAGATCGAAATTCTAGAAGTCGATCCCCTTTCTTGCCATAATACCTCTTTGATAGGGGTGCTTGATCTCCACCATCTCGGTGACCAGTGAAGCCCTTGAAATTATCTCGTTGTCCACCTTTCTTCCTGTGAATACAAGCTCTACATTTTTGGGCTTTGTATCTATGAGATTTATCAGCCTTTTCAGTTCTATCAGTGAATAATAGATTGCCACATTTATCTCGTCGAGAATGATGATGTCCCACCTGTTCTCTTTCATTTCCTTTTCAACGGTATCCATCATGCTGTTTGCCATCTCGACATAGTCCCTGGGAGGGTGCCCCTTTGGGTAAAGACGGAGGTTCCTGACCTTCTGCCGGTCTGAAAGTGGTATATCTTCTTCCCAGGCTATGAAATAAGGCTTTCCAACATATCTGACCTCTATGTTTTCCGGCATTTTTCTGCTCGAGATATTCTCCCCATATTTTCCAGTCTTCATGAACTGTATAATCAGCGTCTTGAATCCCCACCCCGAAGCCCTGAAAGCCAGTCCAAACGCTGCGGTTGTCTTGCCCCTGCCAGATCCTGTATATACCTCTACCAGCCCTTCCTTTAATTTCATTTTCAGATCAGTTTATGGTTATCCGTTCCTGGTAATAACTGGTTGTGCTTCTCAACTTTCCTAACCTGTTTTCAGTATATTTTTTAACAGAGTATGACTACAGTTGCGTGCTCACTCTTATTGTCGCTGATGCTGAACTTGAACTGATTCCAGATCAGATGATTGATGATTATTCCATAAGAAAAATGGCCAAGGATAGGGGGAAAAGAGCATCTGAGATGATCCTGGATTCGAATTACATGCACGGAGCCATTTCAAGGACCTTTCCTGGTAAGGAGAACCGGCTTGGCAGACCTGATATTATCTATATCCTCCTGAATGTTGCCCTTGAGTCTATCCTGAACAAGGAAGGAAAGTTGCGAATTTTCGTGCATACCAAAAATGATCTTGTCATTAGCGTGAATCCAATAACAAGGGTCCCAAAATCATACAACCGCTTCATCGGACTGATGGAGGATGTTTTCAGAAAGGGCGCCATTGTCTCGGGCGAGAATACTCTCCTTTCCCTGGAAAAACGGAATCTGAAATCACTTGTGGAACTTGCTGGCAAAGGCAGGATCATTACAATGTGGCCCAAGGGAAAGCCGGTACCTGCATCAGAAATATTTGAGTCAGGCGAGGACGCTACAGTCATTATAGGGGGATTCTCGGAGGGAGATTTCCGATCTGATATTTCAAATTTTGGCGAAGCCCTGTCAATCTACAGCAGTGAGCTCACCATATGGACTGTTGCTTCTGAAATAATAGTCAATTACGAGCGGATGTATCTTCAGGAACAGATCTGATTGCTTTCTCCTATGCCGAGCTATCCAAAAAAAGTTGGTAGCTAACAAAAAGTAAATTAATAGTATTGAAATCACGCCTAGTACGGAAGGTATTACATGGCACGAATGCATACTAGAAAACGAGGAAAATCGGGGTCCACAAAAAATTATGACGAAGATCC
>JBBYJL010000053.1:0-9074 GCA_043196285.1 Thermoplasmataceae archaeon
TATATAAATAGTAGAGGGTTTAGAAATGATTATCTAGAAGTTAAGGTGTTCCAGATAACACATTATTTTGGATAGAACGATTCTATTTTTATGCCCTTCCCTTCCTTATCATACATAAATACATCAGAACCTTCCTTTAAAGTCTTTGTGTGAGAACCATCACAGTATGGTTTGTTATTTGACAAACCGCAAGCACACAAATGTAGAGTCTCTTCCCCAACCTTTACAACATATGGATGATCTCTCTCATGTAAAACAAGTCTGCTCATTTAGGATCATGATTGAATGATTATCTGGTATATAAATGTGCAAGAGACAGCGAGTAAACTACCTGATCTTTTCGAGTGTAAACGATCCGAGATCGAATGACGTATCATTTGTGTACATTTCTATCCAGTCACGTGATCTGACGTTTCCCAAACCCGTTACCTTGAGAAAGCTTTTGGAAGCTTCATTTTTGAATTCTATCATGCCGTCTACCAGATAAGCTACAGCCTCTATCAGTTTTTTATCGAAGACAGCAGCCTCCATTAAATAAAGGGAGACACAGTTTTCAGATTTCCTTTTCTGAGAAAACTGCTGAACGAACTTGAGAAGAAGTTTTTCATCCAGTTCAGTTGCGTATGAAGTCAGGGATGTGAACAGAAGACGGTAATAGGGGTACTTTTTCCTTATCTCAGTTCCGATTAGATCTGTATTTTTCAACAATGAACTGACGTTTGTTATGCTGTCTATAACAATAGCATGCTTGGACGGAGACTGCGCCTGTATGCTTCTGGAGTAAATGTCAACGAACTTGAGTAAACCATCGTTTTCGGCCTCATAAACTGTCGGATTGATCTTCCCAACCTGATACTTAATCTCATTAATGTCTCTGTCAGTAGTAATGATCACAACTGGAACCGATTCCTTCAGTGACTGTGCAATGAAGTTCCATGCAAGTACGTATTTCCCTGAAAATGGAGGACCGATAAGAACAATGCCACTCCCAACCCTGACACCACCCGTGAGAAGTTCATCGATCTTCTCGTTTCCCATCGAAATCTTTCTTTCACGCTGATCCTTGTTTTCACCAGATGAGACAGAAGGGATCGGTGCTGAGGGGGGAACAGGATTTTTCGGCTCCTGCTGCGGATGAGACATAGGGCGCGATTCTGTCGCCAGCAGAGCGCTTAGACGTTCCTGAAGCTTCAAAGCAGTCTCATAGTTGTTCTTTGCAAGATTTAGAAGATTCTTGACTTCTTCCGACAGCTCCTTAATTTTGTTATCATCAATCATTTACGCTAACACCCAACAGAATCAAACTAGTATAGTTCAATACTTCAGGACACTAAATATCTATAAAAAACCTTGCAAACAAGAATCAACATGAATCCAAATATTAAATCAATCTTCCTTGATCAGCGGGAGATTCTCTTTTCTCCACCTGTCTACTCCTCCTTCAAGATGGTTCAGACCGCTCAGCCCTAACCTGTTTAACCTGTTGGCCGCGGCCCTGCTTCTGTGTCCAGTTTTACAGACGAGAATTATCTTGCCCTCGTTGCCGAATTTATTCATAATATCCTTCTCGTGGCCAAGAGAGTAAAGGACAGAATTATGTATGTGTCCGTTGTTGAATTCAAACCTGGTCCGGACATCTATCACCCTGAAACCCTCTTTCTTTGAGAGTTCATCAACTTCTCTGGGAGAAAGATTCCTTAGATCCGGAGGATGCCTGAAATAGTCCATAATTGACATGTTATCTTCTTCTCCTTATTATTTTAAAGTAATAAATACAAAATTCCTTATTAAGTTAGTGCCGGTCCGGATTTTGCAGAAATCATATTTATTAGTAAATAATGTCAGGCCATGGGATCCTTTAATGGCGAAACTTACAAAAAGGTAATCAAGGTAGATGGGGAGAATATAGCATACTATTCTGTGAAGGATTTGGAGACAGATCATCCGGAAATAAAGACTCTTCCAATTTCTATGAGGATTATTCTCGAATCCATGATCAGGAATTTCGATGGTAGGAACATAACACCAAGAGATATTGAAGCTGTAATCAATTGGAATGCACAAAACCCAGAAAATACAGAGATGTCGTTTAAGGTTTCCAGGGTTTTGATGCAGGATTTCACAGGTGTTCCGGCTGTGGTGGATCTTGCCTCTATGCGCGATGCTGTCAGAAAACTCGCCAAAGATCCCGAGATCATAAATCCAGTTGTTCCTGTAGACCTTGTTATTGATCACTCAGTACAGGTTGATTACTATGGCCATGAAGACTCATTCGATCTAAACAGGAAGAAAGAGTTTGATAGGAATATTGAACGCTACAGGTTCCTGAAATGGGCAAGCAAATCTTTCAGGAATCTCAGGGTTATACCCCCATCCATTGGAATAGTACATCAGGTCAACCTGGAATACCTCGCCAGCGTAGTCACGGTTTCTGGAGATCATGAAAAGATTGCATATCCTGATACTCTTGTGGGAACAGATTCCCACACAACCATGGTCAACGGAATCGGTGTTCTTGGCTGGGGAGTTGGGGGAATAGAGGCGGAAGCAGCCATGCTTGGTGAGAACGTAACCATCCAGTTGCCTCGCGTAGTAGGAGTAAACCTCCATGGAAAGCTGAAGGAAGGGATTACTGCTACAGATGTGGTTCTCACCCTGACTGAAATTTTCAGGAAGCACAACGTAGTGGGAAAATTTCTGGAGTTTTATGGTGATGGCCTTAACTCACTGTCTGCAACTGACAGGGCAACTCTCTCGAACATGTGCCCGGAATACGGAGCCACACTTGCGCTGTTTCCTGTGGACGAGATCACACTGCAGTACCTTAAATCCACTGGCAGGACAGATCATCAGATCAACGTTGTACGGGAATACCTGAAGACACAGGGGCTGTTCGGTGACCAGAAAGGGATCAGGTACAGCGAGATAATTGATGTGGATCTTGGAATGGTTACTCCAAGCGTAGCAGGACCAAAACTTCCTCAGCAGCACGTAGATCTGCCAGAAATAGCCAACAGCTTCCTGAACTTCATGGAGAGCACACAGGAATATTCTGGTTCGCAGAAACAGGTGTTTCTGAAGAAGGTAAAGATCAGAAGGAACGGAAGAGAAAGCTACCTTACGGAGGGTGATGTTGTCATCGCCGCCATTACAAGCTGTACCAACACAAGCAATCCGAGAGTGATGATTGGCGCTGGCCTACTGGCGAAGAAGGCATTCGAGAAAGGGCTGAGAGTTTCCGAGAACGTAAAAACATCCCTTGCTCCTGGATCAAGGGTTGTATCTGAATATCTTGAAAAATCAGGACTGCAAAAATATCTTGACAAACTTGGCTTCTACCTTGTAGGTTACGGGTGCACAACCTGTATTGGCAACAGCGGGCCTCTGGACGATGAGATACAGAAAGCAATAGTCGAAAACGATCTATCAACCGTTGCTGTCCTGTCGGGTAACCGCAACTTCGAGGCGAGGATACACAGAGATGTGAAGGCAAACTACCTGATGTCGCCTCCGCTTGTCATAGCTTTTGCAATAGCGGGAAGGGTTACAATCAACATGGAAAGCGATCCTCTTGGCTTTGGATCAGATGGAAAGCCAGTGTTTCTGAAAGATATCTGGCCGAATGAGGCGGAAATATCCAGCGTCATAGAAAAGATCATAACAAGACAGATGTTTATCGAGAAATATACCAATGTCGAAGAGTTGAACGAGGACTGGAAGATCATTGATGTGAATGCCAGCAAGACCTATCCTTGGGATGAGAAAAGCACTTATATCAGGAATCCAACATACTTCGATGGTTTTGCCCTTAACAGGAAAAGGAAATTTTCTGAAATATCAAATGCCAGACCTCTCCTTGTTCTTGGTGATTCTGTAACCACCGACCACATTTCGCCTGCCGGTTCTATTTCAAAGGGGAGTCCTGCTGGAAAATACCTTATGGAACACGGTGTCAACCCTGAAGATTTCAATACATACGGATCAAGACGGGGAAACCATGAGGTCATGATCAGGGGAACATTTGGCAACAACAGGATTAAGAACATTATGGTCTCGAAGGAAGGTCCGATCACGAAGAATCTGTCATCTGGGAAGGAGGATTTCATATACAACGTGGCTGAGGAATATTCAACTCAGGGGACCCCTCTGATAGTTTTTGCCGGAACCGAGTACGGGACAGGAAGTTCGAGGGACTGGGCGGCAAAGGGAACCAGCCTTCTTGGCATAAAGGCAGTAATTGCGAGAAGTTATGAAAGAATACACAGGAGCAATCTTGTTGGCATGGGTGTTATACCTCTTGAATTCAAGCCCGGAAGAAGTTTTCAGGATCTTAATGCCGACATTGCCAGTACATTCACAATAACGTTTCCCACAGAGGATGAGCCAAAAACTGCAACACTTCTTTACAAGGACAGATCCGGCAAGGCATCAAGGGAGGATCTAATTGTGAGGATTGATACGCCTGTGGAGTACGAATACTTCAGGTATGGTGGAATACTCCAGATGGTGATAAACAACTTGTTGAGATAGGTACCCGCGCTATTACAGCACGGGCAGGTACCTCTTCAGTTCCCACTCTGTAACATGGGATCTAAATGCATCCCACTCTCTGGTCTTCAGGGTAAGGAAACTCTCGAAGGTATGCTTCCCCAAGGCATTTTTAAGGAGTGCACTGTTTCTCAGATGGAAGAGCGCTTCTCCGAGGCTCTCCGGCATTGCCTGAATACCTTCCTTGTCACGTTCCTCCTTTGACATGTGGAATATATCCTTCTCGACCGGATCAGGGGGTTCAATCTTTTTTTCTACACCTTCAAGTCCCATAGCCAGCACAGAAGCAAACTGAAGATATGGGTTTCCTGCAGAGTCAGGACATCTCAACTCCATCCGTTTCCTTAGGAATCTGCCTGCTGGTACCCTCACCAGTGCACTTCTGTTCTTGTTTGCCCATGATATATAGACAGGAGCCTCGTAGCCAGGTATAAGCCGCTTGTATGAATTCACCCAGGAAGCCAGGATTGCAGATGATTCTTTCACATGGGACAGTATTCCTCCAAGGTAATGCATTCCTAAATCACTTATCTCATATTTTTTCCCTTCCTCAAAGAACATATTCCTCGCTTCGTCGACAGCCATTATGCTCTGATGGATATGCATCCCAGATCCGTTGACGCCGTTAATTGGTTTAGGCATGAATGTTGCATAGAGCCCGTATTTCTGGGCTGTATTCTTTATTATGTTCTTGAGCATAGCAATCCTGTCTGCCATTACAATTGCAGGTGCATATCTCAGGTCTATCTCATGCTGACCATAAGCCACTTCATGATGAGCCGCTTCAGGCTGATAACCAAGAGCATACAAGTTCTGAAGAATCTCCTGTCTAATCTCGCTTGATGAGTCGAGAGGTGTGTTGTCAAAATATCCTCCGTAATCGCTAGGTGTGTTGGTTGGTTCTCCATCTGGTCCTCTCTTGAAAAGGAAAAACTCAAACTCAGGACCTACAAAGAACTCAAGCTTGTCCTTGTGGACCTTTTCCACAAGCTTCTGAAGTATGAATCTTGGGTCTCCCTGGAAACGTTCGTTGTCAGGGGTATAGATGTCACAAATGAATCTTGCAACCTTCCCATTATTATTCTCATTAGGCAATAAAGTATAAGTGCTCAAATCTGGACGAGCTCTCATGTCGGATTCCTCTATCTGCGCATAACCCGCAACAGAACTGCCATCAAATACCACACCCTCTTCGAGTGCACTTGAGAACCTGTTCTTTGGCACAGTCACTGTTTTCACAAACCCTGCCAAGTCCGTGAACTGAAACTGGGTAAATTCCACCGCATCAAGCTCAAGCTTCTTTAAATACTTCTGAACCTCGCTGTCCATGAGAGGTAATCATCTAGGCTTGATAAATAAGTTTAGAGTATTTTTTCGATAATAGTATTTGAATGATCATGCTCAGACCAGAGATTCGTAATCAAACAGCGTTCTCTTTGAGGATTTTTCCAGGAAATCATAGTACCTTCTGAGAAATTTGGTCTCTAAGCCTGGAGAAGCAGACAGGTGCACAAATTCGCCTGAACTGGTGACGATGCCGCTCCTTATCATTGTCCTTATGAGCGATGTCATGTCAAGCCTGATCCTCTGCTTCTCTATACCTACAGAGTTCATGTATGCATACTCTGTTGCCATGGATATGATATCCTGAATCCTGTGCTTACCGGTGTAGAAATAATTCAAACTGATTATCCTGTACTTCAGCAGAGGATGCATGTATTCAGTATAAGGCAGTGGAAAGATATCAAGAAATTCAAGGCCATTTTTCATCGCCATGTTCAGGGAACTGTCAAAATGGGTTCCGGCAAGTTTTATGATTTTCCAGGTAATCCTGTTGACCCTCCATACCACTGTATTATAAATGGAGTCTGAGATGTCAATACTTCGCATGTCGGTTTCGTTGGGAATTACAATTATCTTGTCCATGCTGCTGAGACCGGGATCGATCCTTTCATCCAGGAAGGATCGGATGTCATTTTCAGGAATTTTCCCTTCTATGGCCACTGCAAAATAGAACCGCAGGACATATTTCCCACTATTCCCTATCATGGATGCGGTCATGGTGAAGTTATGTGATGGATCATTATCTATCCTTTCTATGATGTAATGAATCTCATCATAATTAGACTGCAGAGCAGAAAATACTGCCGAAATGAGTTCCTGCCTGGATTGTTCGGTCTCAAACGACCTTAATCTTTCCAGTTTCAACGTGCTTCTACTCATGACAGACTCCCTCCATAATCACGAATCACGTCGCTGAATACTATCAATGGTTCAATCTCACAGCCAACTGCAGGAAATAGCTGCCAGACCTTGCCGGAACCAGTGACAAAAAATTCCGGTTTTCCTTCTTTCTTGCTTATTACGAGAAATTTCTTGTCATTCACTGGACGATTCTCACTTATGCGAAAGAACCGCTCAAGTTTCCTGATGATTTCTGCCTTATCAGGCTCCTTGGGAAAATAAAACTTCATAGGCGCGATCTTGACAAACTGATCGTCGGAATTCTTAGAGTGCGGTATAAAGTTCGCGTATCTTTCAATGGTATCGCTTTCACTTGCAAGAATTTCTGAAAGTATACTGTATGTGAGACTTACAATATCTCTATTAATTCTCGTAGCAAAAACATTGAAGTCAGATCTTATGCTGACAAAGAGTCCGGAATCCTGAAATTCCAGAATATAGGGATCGAATCCCTTAGGAATTAGTTCCATCATCTCATTATAAAGATCCCATGAGGACGTTTCTCCATTCTTTGCCTTCATGTGAATTTTTCCCCTTCCTACGGAGGTGAAGGAGTGGAAACTGAAGCCCCGATCAATGGCAAAATTCACAATGTTGAGAAATCTTTCATGTGGGATTCTGAGAAAATAGAGTTGCCCTGAAAAATCTCTCTTGAACTTCTCGTACTGTGAATGAGTGAAAGATGTAACGACAAGTTTGTACCCATCATGAACAGGAATTGTTCTTATATCAAGATAGCTGGATTCACTGATTGGAGGTATGATGAAAGTTGAATCTGTTCTGACAAGTACGAACCTGTAAGTATGTCCTCTCATGATCTTTGGGGTTATCTGGAGGAAAAGTTCTACAAACTCAGTCTCATTCACTCATTAGCATACCGATAAGTGATAAAAAATTTCTCTAGGTTTCGCCCGTAATTTTTAAACCGTCAGATCTCAGAATTATTGTATGTGTGATTTTATCGGAACCATTTATGAGACCAGGCATTTTTATACGTCATTCTAACTTATTCAGCATATCCTGACCCTGCTGATCTTGAGTCACCTTCACTTCTTTGTATTTTTCCAGGAGATTTATGGCTTCACCAAGAAACAGTCCCGAAGAAAATGTCAGGAGTATGATGAATATGGTATCCACCAGAAACGATGTTATATTGAAGAATACTTCAAGTATTAGCCTCGTAACATATGTCACTACCCATATTGCTGTCAAGAGGATGGAACTTCTGTAAAAGAGTATACCTTCATTCATGTAAACGTTAGACAACGTGCCCAGTCTGGTTCCTGCTACTATTCCTGCAACAAGTGAAAGCACAAAATATAATATATCGCTTTGGTAAAACACAGGAAAAACAAGTAAAACAACACTCAGAGCAATTAATACAGCTGGCCTCTGAATGATTCTTCGTTTGGAAAATTTCCTGCCCCTTACTGATCTCAGAGATCGCCTTATGACAAGCAATAGCACAATAATGATCAGGATCAGGGTATCATATACCTGAGGTAAACTGCTAGAATTGCTGGAAATGTTTTGGGTTACTAATGCAAAAAACATTTCAGTTCGTCATATCATTTCCCATATAAATTTTTCTTACAGAAATCGTCTACTCTTTGAAGATCCGAGCTTTTTTCTCAAACAATTTTAAATGGGGGATATAGATAAGCACTTAAAGTGTGCCGCTCGAATAAACATCACCAATGATTATTCAAGAGGTGCATGAATAACAATACATTGACCCTCATTAGTACGGTTATTCGTATTCAGGTCGTCAATCGACATTTAATTTTATTTTACTGGATTGTAATCCATTATTAACATTGGTTTTCATTTTTCAAGAATATGTTATTCAATTCGAGGTTCCCCTCTAATGTTTTCAATGTTCTTTTCCTTATTCCATTTCTATGTTTCTATCTTCTGACCTCTCATATGGATCGGCAGATATCTGGATCCCTGCTTCCTCTTCCATTACATTGTTAAGAAACCATTCCACTAAACGTTTCTTTCCTGTCCTTCAGAAAACTACTTATTACCTCTCTCACTATTTCCAATTGGTCCTGCATATTTTCACATCCAAATCTGAATTGTGCAGAACCTTTTCAATTTTACAGCACTTTCAATACACTATCTTATATAAAATCAAATAATTAAGGGAATCAGTTAGTATTGATATATTAATAACTTTATAAACTTTATAAATTATAATATTTATATTATCGCCTGCTATAATTTATTATGATTAAATCAATGCCCGAGAACAGGAACCTTCTATTATTTAACATATC
>JBBYJL010000054.1:0-8985 GCA_043196285.1 Thermoplasmataceae archaeon
AGCAAATACTTTGAAAAATATTATGGACCGGTCGGGATTTGAACCCGAGACCTCCTGCTTGCGAAGCAGGCGATCTACCACTGATCTACCGGCCCTGTTCGCTTTGGTAATTTCTGTAGGTTATTCAATACTTATGCTTGGTGAAATTGTAAAAATAAGACGGTGTAAGAAGCTGAGGTTTATCCTCTAGATTCAGAATCTTATTACTGATCAACTGAATATTATTTGCTATGACACACGACTAAAGGAAAGTACTGAAAAATTTGAACAAAGGAAGAATTGATAGTCTACGCAGTTATTGACCCACACAAATGAATTTGGACCCGCTGACTGAACCCCTAGGAGACATAATTCCACGGGATTATCAGATTGATATAGCGAGGCAGTGCTTACAGAGGAACACACTGGTGGTATTGCCAACGGGACTCGGTAAGACTGTAATTGCAGCACTTGTAATCAGGGAAATAATCAGAGGAAACAAGAAGGCTCTTTTCCTTGCCCCTACAAAACCTCTAGTGAGTCAGCACGGAAAAACACTGACGAAGTTACTCAACATGACGGATAATGTTGGGTTACTGACAGGTGAAACCCCACTTTCAAAAAGGGGAAATCTGCTCGCCCTGCCCATACTTGTATCTACTCCTCAGACCATCGAAAACCTCATAGATAATGGGCAAATCGAAATCTTTTCTTACAGCATGATAGTATTTGATGAGGTTCATCGGGCTTCCGGAAACTATGCTTACGTAAAGATTGCAAAGAGCTATCTTGGAAAATCGTCCGGTCTCATTCTTGGTATGACTGCAAGCCCTGGAAGCGATCGGTCAAAGCTCAACACGTTGGTCAAGATGATGGGCTTTGAGAATGCGGTGATAAGGACAGAGGAAGATCCTGATATAAAGAAATATGTACAGGAGACAAAGACCGAGATTGTAAGAATAAAGAGGCCACAGGAAGTGGAAGAGATTCTTTCAATAGCCAGACAGATACTGAGCGAAATCTCATGGAAACTCCAGAAATCAGAAGAGTTCAAGGGCGTGAGGATCACCAGGAAGGAGGTCGCATCTGCCATAGGGGATCTTTCCAACAGAGCAAGGAATGGAGAGCCAGAACTTTTTAACCTGATTCCTGTTGCCACCTCCTATATAAGATTCGACTATGCCGTGGAATACCTTGAAAGCCAGGGGATCGAGATATTTCATGAATACCTTGACCAGATCATTTCCAGTGAGGAGAGGTCAATGCAGAGAACCGCAAGGATACTCCAGTCATTTCCTGAGTTTGAGAAGATGCTCAGAATGACCATGGAATTTCTGGATCACGGAGATAATCCAAAGATGATGTATGTGAAGAGAATTTGCGAAGACAGACTGGCTAGCAATCCCGGAGGAAGGATTCTTGTGTTCACACATTTCAGGAAGACCGCTGAGATTCTCACAGCATACCTGTCCAGGAACTCTCCTGGAATGAGGGTTGCCAGGTTTGTCGGTCAGGGAAATAAGGGAGAGGACAGAGGAATGAACCAGAAGACCCAGGAAAGCGTACTGGAGGACTTCAGGAGTGGTAGGTACAATGTCCTGGTAGCAACCAGCGTCGCAGAGGAGGGCCTTGACATACCATCCACAGATCTTGTCATCTTCTACGAACCCATTCCATCCGATATCAGGTCTATTCAAAGGCGTGGGAGAACAGGCAGAAACAGGGCGGGTGAAGTGATAATACTCACATACGAGGGAAGCAGAGATGTGGGCTACCTCATTTCCAGCATCAACAAGGAATCAAGGATGAAGAAGAATCTCCATACACTATCCCGAGGCAACGATTCCAGTATGAAGGATAGAAAGAAGCGATTTGATCTCTACGACTTCAGTTGAGATCACTTCCGACCTTTACCAGGTTGGCAACAAGAGCATCAAGCTGTATCTTATCATTAGCTCCTTCAACAAGCCTGAATTCGGTCTCCGCAAGTGCGATAATCACCTCAATCTTCTTCCTCGGCTCGATCGAGGCTTTCCTAATGGCGGAATGCATGCCTCTAACAATGTCTATTCCTGAAAGCCCCTTCTGTATCATCATGGTGTCCAGCATGCCTATGGTCTGGGTGAAGTCCTGATGATCTATTGCTGAGGCCAGTATTCTCTCGAACTCCTTCGAGGAAGCCATTCCCGCAATATCATAGATCTTAACAGCGGATATATCCCCGGAAAAATGTGCTGCCTGGAGTATGTTGATTGCACTTCTCATGTCGCCAGAGGATACGTCTGCAATTGCCTCTGCCGATTCATCAGACAGAACGAAACCCTCACTCTTCGCTATGTCGAACATCTTTCGCTTCAGTTCATTTTCGCTCAACGGTCTGAACCTGAGTATAACACATCTTGATTGTATTGGCGGTATGATCTGGGAGGAATAATTGCATGAAAAAATGAATCTGGTTGTGGAAGAATAAATCTCCATGGTCCTCCTCAAGGCTGCCTGTGCCTCTGGGGTCAACTGATCCGCCTCGTCAAGGAATATGATCTTGAAGCCACGCTCGTTGGAGGGCATTATTCGTGCATAGTCCTTGACGCTGACCATCCCTTCATACTTATCGTCCCTGTCCTCATGACCACGGATAACGTTGATCCCTCTATTGTTTGAGGCATTGAGTTCAAGAAAGTTTTCTTTCCAGGTTTCACCGAACAGCTCCATGGCCACAGCCATGGCAGATGCAGTCTTGCCAGTGCCTGCAGGACCAGAGAATATGATGTGAGGAAGCTGGCCGGACTGCACGAAAGACTTCAGTTTCCGCACGGCATCCTCCTGTCCGTAAATACCCGAAAGATCCTTTGGCCTGTACTTCTCTATCCATACCTCATTCATTTTTCTCACAGAAGGGTAATCCAGTATAACATTGCCTTTATATGAAATTTGGGCTATGTAAGGATCATTGTTTACGCGTATCACCACTGGAAACAGGTGAATAGTTTATGTGCAAAAATGCATTGTGCCGTCGATTTATGTGCTCAGTAAGCCAGTTTCGCAGGATAGAAACAAGTTCCGTAAAGACATGTTTAGCCTTATATATCTTATGATGGCAGTCATTGGAGGATGGGTAAACGCGCAGGGGCAGTGGGTCAAGGACTTCTCATATACAAAGATAGTTGATCTACCGCTGCTTGCGTGGAATTTCACCACCACTGGAATGTCGTGGTATGAAGTCGGGCTATTCGACGATGTTCTGGGGACGCTGATGATTATCATAGGTTTGATAATGTTCAGACGGCACTCCGATATGGACCTGCACCTTATTAGAAACTATCTGATTTTTCTTCCATTCATCATTGCATATTTTGCGATGGATATCGTCAACGCCTTCCTGTTTGTCTCATTCTACTATGGAAATATCTCGATTAGCGTTTACGGCGAGATCTGGAACACTGTGCTCTACTTCGGGATGATGCCGATGCTCCTTCTGGCGTCCGTAATTATCTTGTCTTCCGACAGGACTTCGATAGTCGGAACCAGGAACGTTTAATAAACAAATCCCGAATCATAGTTTATGGAAAATGGAAAGGGATCAGCCTCACTTGTAGTCCTCGCCTCGGGAGAAGGCACCAACCTCCAGGCCATTATAAACGCTGTCCAGGCAGGAGAACTTGAGTGCATGATTTCAGCTGTGATCTCGGATGTCAGGGAATCCAGGGCACTTGAGAGGGCAAGATTGTCTGGCATTCCCGCATTTTACATGCCAAAGGAGAAGAGATCGCAGGACGAGTATTCCATTCTCCTCAGGGATCTGATAAATTCATTTCCCCACGACTTCATAGTGCTGGCGGGTTTCCTGAAGATCCTTTCCAGGACATTCATAGACGCATTCCCCAACAGAATAATCAACATTCACCCATCGCTCCTTCCATGCTTTGGCGGCAAGGGATTCTATGGTGAGAAGGTTCACAGGTCAGTGATAGAAAGTGGTGCAAGGATTTCAGGATGTACAGTCCATTTTGTTACCGCGGACGTAGACCTGGGGCCTATAATAGATCAGGAAAGCGTTGTCGTACAGGACAATGATACCCCAGATTCGCTTGCGCAGAGAATACATCCAGTCGAGCATATGCTCCTTATCCGTTCTATAAGGCTGCTTGTGAGCGGTAAATATAAAATCATAGGAAAAAGAGTTATCAGAAGCTGATTAGAACAGAAAATAAAAACCCGTGGTTTATAATCCCCCGGGATTGTTCATTCGTCAAGCACAAACTTATAGCCGTACTGAATTACTCCACTTTTTCCGTCCTCTCTTATCCTCCTGAAGACAGCACGGACTCTCTTTCCCATGCTGACGTCATCCGGATCGCAATCTACTATCTGTCCAGTTAAGGAAGGACCCTCGTCGAGCTTTATTATTGCGATAACATACGGCCTCTGCCTGGAGAATGTCGGCGGAGCATCGTGAATCACAGTGAATGATACAATCTCGCCAAGACCGGACAGTTCTGTTTCCTGAATCTTACCGATGGACTCTCGATGGCATTTTGTGCATATGTCTCTGGGAGGGAAATATACTGTTCCACAGTTGTTGCACTTATGCCCGATAAGTCTGTACCTGTGATCTGCCTCTCTCCAGATGCTCGATAGTTTTCCCATTTAATCGCCTCCAACAATGTGAACGATAGAAGTTGAACCAGATCCTGCCATGTTGTGCAGCATGGCATGCTTTGGGCCCTTCACCTGTCTTTCTCCTGCCTTTCCCTGGAACTGAAGATAGGCCTCGACAAACTGTCCAACGCCTGTAGCACCCATTGGGTTACCCTTGGCCTTGAGTCCTCCAGAAGGGTTCACCGGTATCCTTCCCTTAAGTGAGATATCGTCAGGTACTAGTTCCCTGGCATTGCCCTTTTTGGAGAAGCCAAGATCCTCAAGCGCCATCAGTCCGTATATGCTGTAGGAGTCATTAAGTTCAACAAATGATATGCTCTCGTTCTTCAGTTTCGCCTGATCCAGTGCCTTCCTGGCGGCTATCACAGTAGAATCCAGTCTGTAAAGGGAAGACCTGCTGTGAAGCGCGAGGTAATCCTGAGCAATTCCAGATCCCTCAATTCTCATACCTTCAATTCCGTTTTTCTTAGTGAACCTGTCGGAAGCAAGGACAACTGCAGATGCACCGTCGCTGATCGGACTGCAATCCATGATGTTCAGTGGATCTGCAACCATTGTGGAGTTCATTGCACTGTCAAGTGTTAGCTTGTTTCTGTAATGGGCTGTAGGATTCTTGGACGCGTTTTCATGATCATTCACAGACAACATTGAAAGCGTCTCCTTCTCGACATGGAAATCAGCCATGTACTTTCTTGCAGATATTGCCGCAAGAGATGCTGGAGTAGCCCCAAAGAATGTCTCCCATTCGCTGTCCAGCGTAGTGCTGATCATGTCCAGCATTTCGGATCCATAAATATCTGTCATTTTCTCTACTCCTCCGACCATGGCAACATCGTATTCCCCTGACTTAATTGCCAGGTATGCTTCCCTTACTGCGGCTGCCCCAGATGCGGATGATGCCTCAACTCTCACAGCCGGAATGTTGTTGCTTGCAAGTCCTGAAAAATCAGCAATCAGCGATCCTATGTCGTTCTGCCCGTTCACAGACCCAGAAAGACTGCTGCTGCCATATAGTATCTGAATATCCTTGGAATAGATCCCTGCATTTTCGACAGCCTTGAGCCCTGCTTCGACAGCAAGCTCCCTCAAAGACTTGTCCCAAAGTTCACCATATTTGGTTTCCCCAGATCCGATTATATACACTTCACTCAATGTTCTCACCAAAAACCAGTTTTTTCTTGTATTTTGCGTAGATTGCGTAATCCACCCATTTAACCCTGCTCATCATCTTTCTGACAGTTGGGGTTGAATTCCTGTCCATCTCTTCTATAGCGTCAGTAACCGTTATATCGAAAGCATCCGATCCGGCGCCAGATCCGAATGATACTCCCAGGATCCTGTCACCAGGGGCGGCTACGTCGAGTATGGCAGATAGGCCGGTCATCATCGAGGCAGAATATGTGTTACCAATGAATGGCGTTATGAGACCCTCCTTGTACTGTGCCTCCTTGAAGCCAAGCATCTTCGCCGCCCTGGTAGGGAATTTACCGTTCGGCTGATGGAACACGGCATAATCATAATCCTCGGGTTTAGTCTTCATTCTTTCCATCATCATGTTTGATGCTCCAATCACATGCTTGAAATAAGCAGGTTCGCCTGTGAATCTTTCTCCGTGAGTTGGGTAAGGCTGTCCTTCTCTCCTCCAGAAATCCGGTGTATCGGATGTTACTGAAAGTGTGCTGTTTATTTCGGCAATCGGGTGATCTTTTCCGACTATTACAGCAGTCCCTCCTGCTGATGCTGAATATTCCAGTGCATCGCCAGGGGCTCCCTGGGATGTGTCAGATCCAATGGCAAGTCCGTACTTGATCATGCCAGAGTCAACCATGGCCTTCACGTTTTGTATGCCGGCTGTGCCAGCCTTGCAGGCAAATTCATAGTCAGCAGCGAAGAAGTCGAACCTGGCACCAATTGCCGATCCTACTATGGTTGCGGTCGGTTTAACAGCATAAGGATGAGATTCAGACCCAACGTAAATTGCACCAATATCAGACGGATTGATCTTGCCTCTTCTTATTGCATTCCTTGCAGCCTCAACAGATATTGTAGCAACATCCTCATCTGGAGCAGGAACCGACTTGCTCTGAATTCCAATTCCATTCTTTATATTTTCAGGGTCCTCTCCCCATACCCTTGCTATCTCTTCAGACTTGATTCTGAACTTCGGTATGTAGGAGCCATAACTCATTATCCCAGACATATATTACCAGACAGAATAGGGGTACGATATATATAAAAATTAACGATTACCATTTCGTCAAATGCCGAACATATTATTTTAAAAAACCCGTCAGCGAGAATAGGAGATCATTCAATAACGATCTGGTGAAGATTAAAATATCACTTAAATATTAAAAGGTTTTAGAATAAGTATATATATAAAATTTAATTTCCGTGTATTACGGTGAAAAAATGGCCGATCTCTCTCCAAATTCACAGAAAGTGTACGAGGCAATAAAGAAACTGGGTGCAACATCAGAAGACAAGCTCAAGACGGCAGACGATATCATGAAGGCTGCTGCGGTGGGCAAGGCAATAGTCACTGCTTCCCTGCAGGATCTGACCAGCAAGGGTCTTGTGAAGAGGGTAGCAAGACAGAAGAGCGCCGGATACTACATTATTAAGTGATTTTACGTCAATACTCTGATTTTCAATATCACTTTTTCTGCACTTTTTGTGCGTAAAATTGGTTCAACAAGATTAAATAGTCTCTTTAGATTGTAAAATTGTAACGAAAAACAAGTGAGTGGATGGTAACACTAATCCTTAACGTTGACAGGGATAACGATTTCGGAGAGAAGATTAACAGCCCTGGCCCTATCATCGGATATGCGGAATGCTATGATGCCGCGATTCGTCTTGTTTCCCAGGATCCAGAGGACTCCGATGCCAATGCCCTTTTCGGTGCACTCAAATTATATGAAGATATAAAGAAATCAGGGGAAGATGCTGAAATCGCACTCATAACAGGCGATGCTGATGTTGGATCAAAGTCTGATATAGAGCTTGGGAAACAGATAGACCAACTCCTGACTACAGGAAAATACAGCGATCTTATACTCGTGACAGATGGAGCAGAGGATGACTATATCCTTCCGCTAATAACGTCAAGAATCAAGGTGAAATATGTCAAACACATCCTGGTGAGGCATAACCAGAACATCGAATCCGTATACTATTACGTTGTAAGAGCGCTCAAGGACAAGAAGATCATAAACAAGTTCATCATTCCCCTTGGCCTTGTTTTTCTTACATATGGTATTGTTTCCCTGTTCTTCATAATATTTCTCTCTGTGACCACAAAGAACTATTCAGTTTCCCCGGGCGAGGGAGCAATCACGTTTGTTGCCATAGTCCTTGGTGGCTATTTTGTTGAAAGGGGAGTTGAGGTCGGTAAACACATTTTGTTGCTGGTTAAATCAGTTAGACAGTACGCCCAGGACACAAGAATAGCATTTCTGTCATATGTCGTTGCCATATCGCTTGTATTTGCAGGTATAGCCTCAAGCTTCGTGATAACTATTCATAACTACGCATACCCTCTTAACCAGTTCCTTGTCTTCGTTTCTCTGTTTGTCTGGTGGATATATGGTGCTATTTTTGCGAGGGAGATAGGGATAGGCGTGGACCTTGTTGTTGGGGGAAAGACAGGTATGAACAGGATTCTCTACGGGCTCATGTTTTCCCTTGCTATTGCACTTATCATCTTCGGCATGATCAATTACATCAGGTATGTGCTTGGCTTCGTGATACTTCAGTCGGCAATAGTCAACCTTTCCCTGATGATAATGGGAATTGTGATTGCAGTACTCTCTTCACTGGTCAACCGCTATTACAACGATATAAGAAGCGTTGGTACCATAAAACAGGCATCCAAGAGACTTTTCGAGGAAAAGTAAGTTGTCACAACGGGAAAGTGACATTGAATACATTTTCATGAGTGGCGGGAAAATGCTGCCTGGAAAACTGATTGAAGATCTCTCCATAGACACGGACAGGGACAGGACATCTGCGGAACTGCTATCCAGGATGATTCCGCACAGAGAGCAGGACTGGAGATCACTGACTTCAAGCGGTCTTGCTTTCCTGATAGTCGGACCAAAGTTCTCTGGCATCACTTCAGGCAGAATAAACGATTTTGACATGATCATTGTCGCGGATTCGGCAATAGATGCTTTCTATCCAGCAGAAGGGTGTCCCGACATCATGGTCACAGATCTTGACGGGAATCCGGATCTTATTGCCCTTTGTGCGGAAAATGGTACAGCTACGGTCGTTCATGCACATGGCGATAACATTACCAGGATTTCAGATATCGTCCCAAACCTGAATGGGATGATTCTTGGA
>JBBYJL010000055.1:0-8944 GCA_043196285.1 Thermoplasmataceae archaeon
ACTTTTAGAGTTGGTTATTGGAAAGTTATAAATTAACAACACATATAACCTGCCACGGGTCCGTAGCTTAGCTAGGTAGAGCGATGGACTCTTAATCCATAGGTCGGGGGTTCGAACCCCTCCGGACCCGCTATTTATAGGTATGTAGTTTCAGACGCCATAAATCATTATTGTAATGGTTATTACTGAATAGAATGTATATGAACATGATTCTTAACTTATATGAATGGTAAGTCGGCAAGTCCCCTTTTGCAAGATATGGGATGAGATCAAACCTGGTAATATTCTAAATCAACGTATTTTCTGTCTGCTGGCAAACAGAAGCAAGAGTGGTAGTGTTGCATATTACTCCATTAATGGTTGCGATAGGAGATTTAGCCTGCATCAGTAAAGTCAGGTGGCCTAGCATTGTGGACAAAATACATTCGCACCGAGGGGAATTCAGGCCCATGGGGATTCCGTCAGCAAAGCTTTGGAATGGGAAACCCCTGTAAGATCGTGGAGAGGAGGTCACATCATGTCAAAGCGTAAGCATCATGTAATATATCAGCAGAAGAGCCATAATGAGCACCATTATACCTACCCATACCTCAGAGAAATATGATGGAGAGTAAGTTCCAGATTCGATGCTGTTCCTGTTCCTGATGAAGCTTCTCAGGGCCATAACCTCCATCAATGAACCGGCGATTACTAACAGTACCCCAATAACCGAAGATAGCCCAAACGAAGTGGAAGATGTTCCAGTACCCAGTTCCCTGACTATAATTCCAAACTTTGCGACAACAAATCCGAGTGCTATCACAGTGATCCCGGTCCTGACCCAGGCGAGGTATGTTCGCTCGTTTGCCATGTGATCTGTGACCCTGTCACTTTTGATTCTATCCATTTCTAGCATGTAAGGTGTTTTGGGATAAAAAGGAACTCGTGTTGAATATGGCAGGTCCGGAAACGAGATTCTAAAGGAGTATAATTGGCTCCTAATTTATTAGTTGTAACGAGTTGCCGATAACCGATACAACAATTCCAAGGAGCACCATCAGTGTGATCCAGAAAACGGCATTTCCGGAAATGGATCTTGATATCACGTAACCGGTCAGTGCGAGGGCTATAACAGCAACAGTTATGGAAATCAAACCACTCGATGGTATCAGAACTTCAAACACAAGTGGCACGAATGAGCCAGAGAAGCTACAAATACCTGTGAGAGAAGTGTAAAGGATCGATTCCTTTAGTATATCCCTGCCCGGCTTACTCCTCAGGAGATAAGAAGGGGATGAAAGGTTCAGGTGACGTGATTCCCTTGAGAGTTCTACGCGTAGACTGGAATATTCCGCAATGAAATAACTGAAGGTACCTACGAATGCTGAACCAAAAGCTACTCTTACTGCAAGCGAGAACCCTATGTAAGAATGATGGATGATAAGCGAAGAAACTAGCATTAGTGTTGTTATGATCCCATCTGTAATTCCAATTGCTATTGGGAAAAATATCTTTGTTTTCATGAATAATGCTTTGGGCTATTTATGAGTCTTGTACCTGAAGCAACCTCATCTATTGAATGCACAACGGAACCAGTATCTTCAATCACTGAAAGCAGTTGGTCGACGTTTATCTTTGTCCCTTCCACGACAATGATCGTACCCATAGTCTCCATGTCTATTTCTGTAACGCTTATGTTTACCGCTTCTACTCCTTGAACTTTCTCAATTTCTGAGGCAAGTTCCATTAGCGTCGGTCTGTTTAGTGTCTTGTCAACGTCGAGTACAATTCTTCTGAAATTCATCAAGTTTCACCTTTAAGTATTCCTTCTCAAGATTAAAAACATTCCCAAAAATAATGAATGGATATTAAATCAGCCATAGCAACCATCCTGTGCCAACAAATTTCAAAAACATTCCACAGAGCATTCATGATATTCTTGATTTCCTGACATATGCAAAGTTTATGGTACCTAATAAAATTTTTTTGAAACTTCTGAAACTATTTTTTCATTCCTGCCAAACTTACATGCTCATCACATACAGAATAATTATATACGTTCAGGCCTGCTGTGGTGTATCCATTTCGGGGAAAGAAAAATGATTCGACAGAATGATAAACTTATTCTGTGTACTATCAATTCTGATCAATGAAGAGACTGATTGTTAACCTGAAACACTATGAGAATTCCACGGGTAAACCTGCAGAATCACTGATCAGATCAATGAGCGGTCGAACAAAAAGGGATGATGTCAGGGTATCATTTGCAGTGAGTCCATACGATCTCAGGATTAAATCTGTTTTCATGGATCAGGATATCATTGCGCAGCATGTCGATCCAAACCCTCAGGGACCCTATACTGGAAAGATTTCCATGGAGTTCCTGATGAAGAACGGAATCTCAGCTTCACTGCTTAATCATTCAGAGTACAGGATAGATCGCAAGATAATACAGGATACTGTGGCAAAGGCCAGCAAACTGGGTTTTGATATCGTTCTGTGTCTGGAAAGTCTCGATGAGATCAGGGAATTTCTATCGATCAACCCAAAAGTGATAGCATATGAGCCGCCAGAACTCATTGGGGGAAATATATCTGTATCGAAATCTAAACCGGAAATTATATCTGAAGCATATGAAATATGCAGTGAACACAATTGCGAACTGATCGTGGGAGCTGGGGTAAAGACAGCCGAAGACGTGTCAAAATCGATCGATCTGGGTGCGTCAGGAATCCTGGTTGCCTCTGGCATTGTGCTTTCAAAAGATCCATTGGGTTCGTTAAATTCATTAATAAAGGCATTATAGGGTTTGAATAAATGGCAAAAGAAAAATCTGAACCAATATTCGAAGAACCAGAGTTCAATGAATTGGAATTTCTGAAGGATGAAAAAGACAGGGCGAAGTCGGTAATATTCATTTTCCTGATCGGTGCGCTGTTAGGTCTTTTCTCTGGATATCTGTTCATTCTGGGAATATGGTATCTGGCTGTATTGCTGTTTCTTGTACTACTCATATTTTTCAAGCACGTACTTAAGTTCCTCAGGATACCATTTCCGAAGAGAGCATCGCACTGGATATATCTTGTGGGGGAGTTCATGCTCACATGGGTGGTTTTCTGGATAATTTTCCTCAATCCCCCTATTTCAGCTGTTTCAGGACCTCAAATAGGCACGCCACAGTACATTATCGCCAGTACAGGCAACTGGCAAAACCTCAATTCAACAGGCAGCAACATCTACAGCGCAGTATCTTCTTCATTAAGTCTCAGGGTGAGTGTAACCTTCATATACGCCGTCACAAGTTATACTGTGGTGGAAAATTCGATAAATCGTTTAGCAAGCAATTATAATGGGGGTTTCTTATACTTCAATGTCACAGGAATTGGTTATTCTCAAATAATGTATATAACGGTGACAGTATCAGGTCATGGTCTGTCCAACTCCAGGACTTTTGGTATTGAAAAAGCGATTGTATCACCATAAAACCTGTGAAAATAATAAATAAACCTGGAACATAACCTTCAGCCTGCAGGTGTAGTGTAGACTGGTCTAGCACGGAAGCCTTCCAAGCTTTCGACCCGGGTTCAAATCCCGGCACCTGCATACGTAATGGTATGAGAATAGAGTTTTAACGTGAATTTATAATGATCCGAAAGAGATTGACATTAGGTAGTTGGAATACAGATTTTCATTTTCAGATTCAAACGCATCGCCTGATGACTGTAATCGATGACAGGCATTCTGTATAATCCTTAAATATCTATGAAATTCCTTCGAGGATGAATTTACGGACATGTTACTGCTTGCTGCTTCAATGTGCAGTTGGATCTGGTCCTAATATGAATACATTATGTATACGGTTGTAGTTATAAAAATCATACTGCAACATTCTTTTTATGATTCAGTAATACCAGGTCCCAATGGGACAATAACGAGCATACATGAATCAGGAATAAGCGTTACCGTCACTGACTGCCAGTTTAGAGATTTAAGTGACTGGTATTATATTTCCGATCTGCATTCAATAAATATGCAAGCTGGATCCATTAAAGATTCATTTGATCAGTATTCAAGAATATTCAAGGCGCTCGGTGAGAGGAACCGCCTTCACATCATAACATTGCTGTCGCAAAAAGAACTGTGTGTCTGTGAACTTGTAGACTTACTGGGAATATCCCAGTCGAATGTTTCCCAGCATCTGGCTAAACTTAAGAGTGTAAACCTTGTTAGAGAAAGACGCGGAAAGCAATGGATCTTCTATAGCATCAATCCTGAACGCAAGAAGGTACTGGATAGGGTTCTTGAACTCCTCCCTGATGTTTCCGGTGAAATCAGATCGATTGACCTTGATAAGAACCCTGAAAGATGCAGATTAAACTGATCAAATTATTTTAAACCTGCATATTTAATACAAGTTCACGATTTGCGTAATTTGGATTAAAAAAACTGGCCTATATATTTTTATAGAGTGCTTTTCTATTGTTCTGCATGATCGGTATCGAAGAATCTGAAACGCTGCAAATGCTCAGGTCTTCAGTTAGGGAATTCGCTCAGAAAGAGATAGTTCCAATAGCAGCAAAGATTGATGAGGAAGATTATTTTCCAGTTGATATTTTCAAAAAAATGGGGAAGCTCGGCTATTTGGGAATCACAATCCCTGAGAAGTATGGCGGTTCAGGAATGGGTTATGCAGCGCAGGCCGTGATCCAGGAGGAGATTGGATACGCCTCTGCCTCACTTGGTCTTTCATATGGAGCCCACAGCAATCTCTGTCTTGATAATCTTTTCAGGAACGGTTCTGAAGAGATCAGGGAAAAATATGTTCCGAAACTTTGTTCCGGAGAATTCATTGGATCCCTCTGCCTTACGGAACCAGGTTCTGGGTCCGATGCCTTGGCGATGAAAACAAGGGCAGAAAAGAAGGGAACCGGTTATATACTGAACGGGAGCAAGACCTATATTACCAACGCACCTTACGCAGATGTTCTGCTCGTATATGCCAGAACCGGGGATGCTTATACGCCATTTGTCCTGCTCGCAAGCGATAAAGGGGTATCCAGAGGCAAGAAATTCAGCAAGATGGGGATGAGGGGATCACCTACTGGAGAGCTCTACTTTGATTCGGTCGAAATCGGTCAGGAAAGGGTTATTGGTGTACCGGATAAAGGACTAAACGTAATACTGAGCGGACTCAACTCGGAAAGGGTGATCCTGTCATACATATTCCTGGGAATCGCTAAGAGGGCACTGGAGCTCTCCCTTAAGTATTCGACGGAAAGATCACAGTTCGGTGAACACCTCTACAATTTTGAACTGATCCAGGAAAAACTGGCATACATGTATACCAGATACCGGACGAGCAGAATGATTGTGGATCGCGCCTTAATATCCCTCGAGAAAGATCGGATGAACCTTCTGGATTCCGCGTCTGCAATTCTATATGCTGCTGAATCTGCTGAGTTTATTTCCAGGGAAGCGATACAGATTTACGGAGGCCTTGGATACATGAAAGATGCCGAGGTCGAGAGACTCCTGAGGGATGCGATACTTGGCCAGATAGGGGCCGGTACCACTGAAATCAGGAAGAAACTTGTTGCTAGGGAACTTGTAAAACAATACAAGAAAAACAATAACTTCCTGAACGAATATGATTTGTATTAAGTGCGGAAAGAATGAGGTAGTGCTGAATGGATTGTGCGAATCCTGCTATCTTGAAGAGATAAAGTTAAGCTTCCCTGACATCGTGAGAGTCGAAAACTGTCCCAAGTGCAACGCAGTAAAGGTCAAGAACAGGTGGTACTACTCGAACGAGGAGGATCACATAAAACATCTTGTCCGTGATTCAATTGTATCCAATGATTCGTCAATCATCACAGATATCACATCCATAACCTATGATCTGAAATCCAAGAACGGTTATATCGACATAGACTACACATTTGCCAGGCCTGGAATAGCTCGAATATCCGGCAGCAGAAAAATTGCCATGAGTGTCCTTAGACAAAGCTGTCCTCAGTGCAACAAACTTACAGGCAATTATTATGAGGCAGTGATACAGATCAGATCATTCAAGGAGAAGTTTGATCTCCTTGAAGCCCTCAGTTACGCTGAAAAGAGTTTCTCAGCTTTTTCATCCATGGAGCGGGGGTCTTTCATTTCCAAGATAGAGAAGAAGAGGGAAGGATATGATATGTATCTGGGAAACAACAGCGATGCAAAGAAACTGGTACGCATGATCCAGTTCAGATATCCTTCAGTCCTGAAAGTGTCTAAAACACTCGCTGGAAGAAAGAACGGCGAAGATTTTTACAGGTACACTTACTCAATCAGGATACTCGGTATTGTGAAAGGATCCATAATAAGATACAGGAAGAAGGAGATGATAATAAAGGAGATATCGCCATCAAAGATCAAGGCCATGGAGAGCTCTGGAAACTACCCGATTGGGATCTCACAGTCAGATCTTGTTGAGAACGATTTTGAACTGCTAGACGAATCTCCTGAAAGACGTAAACTGATTGTCCTTGAGAGTAGATCTGGAGAATCACAGCTCATGGACCCTGTGACCTTCAGAACTTTCACAGTACGCAGGGAGATCGACGGATCTGAGACAGAGGTTTCTGTTTACGGGAACGAATACTTTTTTGATTAGTAGGCGATTTCCCAGGGGGTATTGAACTCACATGGGAATATCAGCAGAATGGGGGAGACTGAAAGAAGTTATGATACACAGGCCTGGAATAGAGATAGATTATGCCATGCTGTCTCCCAGGCCATTCTTGTTTGAAAGAAGTTTCATGACAGGCAAGGCGATAATGGAGCATGAGGACCTTGAAGAAAAGCTCGAGGAGGCTGGCGTCAGGGTAAAACTGCTGAAAGACACCATAATTGATTCTGCAAGGAAGGACAGGGAATTCAGGGCACATCTCGAAGACAGGGTGAAGAAGATAGTCATGTTCTATGGAGAGGTTGAAATTTCCTCTCTGGCCAGAAAAGAGCTTGAGAAAAACGTTTCAGGGCTGGATCCGCTTAACCTCTTTCATATCCTGACTCTCGAACCTTCCGTGGACCTGAAGGCAACTTCAGATGGCATAAGCTATCCTACCATATATTCAAACATACCCCTCGCAAATCTTTACTTCATGAGAGACCAGCAGGCAGTCGGTACAGATGGCGTTGTTATCTCAAACATGAAAGCACTCCAGAGAAGAAAGGAGACGGCGATCACAGAATTTGTTTTCAGGGAAAGTCTCAAGGAGAAGAATATCCACAAGATACCGGATAACATGTATTTTGAAGGAGGAGACTACATCCCCGCTGGAAAATTCGCTCTAATAGGGACTGGACCTAGGACAAGCACTGAGGGTGCAAAGTCCGCGCTGAATTCAGGAATGATTAAATTCAGCGAAGTGGGAATAGTGGATAACCCTGTATATGACTTCATGAACGGGCAGGAGAGGGACCCGATGATCAATATGCATCTTGACACATATTTCAACATCGCAGGAGAAGGCGTTGCTGTGACTTCAGAACTGCTTGCTGCAAAGGCCAAAGTGACAGTCATGGTGATGCAGGATGGAAAATATATCAGGGATAGAGAGACCAACCTCCTTTCCTATATGAAGGAGAAGGAATTTTCCATCATAAATCTGTCAGTTGCAGAACAGCTCAGCTATTCCTCAAACTTTCTCACAATCTCTGATATGAAGATCATTGCTGTTGAGAGCAGGAAAGTACTTGACAGACTTCTGGAAGAAAAGATATTTTCACATACGACCGAGGATGCAGTCAGGAAATCAATGCCCAAGGCAGACGAGGGGATGTTCCCGTATTCAAAACATGCAAGAGAACTTGGACTGGATGTGATAGATATAGATCTTTCCGAACTGACGGGTGGTTACGGTGGAGCCCACTGCATGACCGCTGCACTGAAACGCGACTAAGAGTAACAGCAGAGATCTATCGAAAGGTTTAATTCTGCTGTTTCATTACGCTGCTACGCTGATTAACGCTTCATCAGTATATATTAGAGGGATTTAATGGCTTCAGAAAGAACTCAGAGAAAGACTAAGGACAAGTGGAAGGAAAAAACATGGTATACGATTTCATCTCCATCTTACATGGGTGGAAAGGAACTGATAACAAGTCTTGGGAACAGCCCGGAATCCATGGTGGGAAGGAAAATAGAGATACCAGTGTCAGATATTACAGGAAACTTCAAGAAAGGCACTACAAAAGTGGTGTTCAGGATCACAGATTGCGAGGGAACAAAGTGTTCTACTGATTTTATCGGCCATTATGTCAGTGACGACTACATCAGGAGAATGGTCAGGAGAAGAAAAGAGAGAATCGACATTGTCTCAAAATTCAAGACAAGCGATGATTATATAATAGCCATTAAATCAGTGATCGTCTCAGATGCGAAGCTGAACTCTAACAAGAGATCATCGCTCAGAAGAAAGATATTCGAAGTGCTTAACCAGAAAGTGATGCAGTCAAGTTATCATGACATATGTTCATATATAATAGGTGATGACATTCAGAACGACATTATAGAGGCGACAAAGAATATATACCCTGTCAAGAAGCTGGAAGTAAGGAAATCAGAAGTCATAGGGAAGACAAAAAGCGTGGTTCAGGCTCCAGTCGCTGAAGAAACCTCGGCGACAGTATGAACTTTTTTGATCACGCCGGGGTGGCTCAGTTGGTAGAGCGTCGGACTCATAGGAAGAAATTCTGAGAAATCCGAAGGTCTCGGGTTCGATGCCCGATCCCGGCATTTTAAGCTTGCCCTAATCTTAAGTGTGTTGCACAATTCAATTGAGATCATGGGTGGATCAGCCCATGAAAGAATCCGCAGAGGTGTCAGAATTTTCAAGGACCAATCCAGAAAGGAAAATATACGAGTTCAAGGAAGTGATTGCTGATCCACTGATCGCAAGGAACAGTAAGCGCACAATCTTCA
>JBBYJL010000056.1:0-8726 GCA_043196285.1 Thermoplasmataceae archaeon
TGCAGTCAGAGCTATCAGAAGAATTATGATTAGTTCCAGGATATTCAACGGACCTATATAGTTTCCAAGAAATCCCATCCCGAAATGGGAAAGTGATGACGCAACGACAGAAGTGGCAGCATAGGCGACAGAAGGCGGCGCAACACTTATTTCATAGTACCCGTAGTCTGTGGAAAACTGCTTTTCAAGGAAGGTATAATTTGCCACAATCTCAGGCAGTCTGTATGTTCCAACACCCATGAGTTTCATGTCTATGAAGAAAGTGTGTGTCTGGCCAGGATTAAGGGAGGCAAGACGCAGTTTTCCATCTGATCCGACAAAGGAAGCTGATCCATTGTAATAGGACGCAAACTGGATCAGGTTGATAGATATATTGTTGACAGGCGCATTATCCCTGTTCGAGAGTGTAAGGTTGAGTCTGTAAACATTGTTGGAAACCCTTGAAGAACTGATTCCAACAGTCAGATCAGGTGTGAATGTGGCGTTGAACCTTATGGAATAATCGTCCAGGTTGATGGAGGCTGATGGCGAAACGCTGTAGATTTTTGAGAAAGAGGAAAACCCAGCTGATCCAGTGGCAGTCTGGTTGTTGGTTATCAAAGTGAGGTTGTAGCTGGACAATAAAAACGATGAGGAACTTGAATTATCATAGCCTATGCCAATTATTGAAATATCTGAAGAAGAGGGTTCCGTTAGACCATTGTTATAACCAAACAGTTGTGAAGCAGTTATGTCATGGATTGTACCGGATGAGTGCAGGGCATTCATCCAGACCGAAAGGCCGAATGAGAATGCCACAGATCCGATCGAAAAATTAACAGTTTGTCCCACAGTGGATTGGAAAATGTTCTTAAGGGAATCCGTGTTGATCATTCCTGCTACAAGGATAGATGTACTTGGACTGCTTGAGGATACTCCAGGTGTAAGATAACCTGACTTCAGTGAATTCGCAAAGACTGCAGCCGCGGAGTTCTGTTTAGCATTTAATATAAGATTGCTTGCAAATGGGTTTGCTATCTGTTCGAATGACGGATTCGACGAAAAGATGTAGAGTGTGATGCTTTCATTATTGTAGTTGAGGCCGCTGACATTAGAGGAGGTATTATATGAAAAGATCTCGGACAGCGAACCTGTGTTAAGATCATTTGCAACAGCAGTTGAAGCTGATTTTGCCTCGGCAGATGTCGAGGCTGCAGTGCCATGGAATGCTGTGATGAACAGGAAATTGGGAATAAGCGATAAGAATCCGGATGAAGTGATAACGCTTCCGGAAGATGCGGATATGCCTACAGGAAGAGAGAAAGCAGAGATATTGTCCTGGATCACCACTACGGAGAATATACTCCCATTAAATGCAGGAGATCCGAAAAGAAAACCTCCAGGTGTACCGTTCACATTCATGGAACCATAGGCATTGTAGATATTACCATCATTTGTAACGAGAGATATATCTGCCTGGATAGATGAAATGGATGCGCTGGATGAGGAAAGAGCATGTGCAACGTAGCCAATGAATGAATTTCTGATAAACCCAGAATTAGGAGTACCTATACCGATCTCAGGGAAAAATGTGCTGGAACACGCAATGGGAGACGAATTGTGTACACCACCGGATGCGAAGATTGAAGAAGGATTCACGCTGATCACCGAATTGCCGGCGTTTCCTGCACCGGACACATCACTGCTGAAATGCGTGGTGTTCGTATCAAATACAATTACACCAGAAATAATCAGGATCAAGATAAGGAAAACGGATGCGATCTTTATCCCTTCTTTTCCATCGCCAGTTTTTCCTGAATCATGTTGCTGGGATCCTCTCTTCGGTTTGAAGGTCCTTGACATCAGGTGCCCTGTAACACCACTCACAATGAGTAATATGGCGAGGGATTCGATAACACTGCTTACAAATATGCCAATCAGTGAGCTTATTGAACCTGAAATGGGAGAAGATTGAGGCGACACGAACGGTGAACTTCCACCGGAAGATGCCAGATCAGAAATGAAGAATGAGTAAATCCTGTCTATAACAGGTTCAGTGGTAATTGTATAGAGGTTTGTGCCTGATGGAATCGCCCCAATTACTGATGCGTTTAATATCCTTGAAAAATTTGATAGATCAAATATTAGGGAAAATAAGGCAAATCCAATCAGAGCCCATGAAACGAAATAGACGAGGAGTGACATGCCAATCGCCCTGCCTGTTTTTGCAGAGGCAATGCCAATCACGACACCAATCAGTACCCATGACGCAAGCAGCACTATGTGACTCAACGGATTTCCCAGGAGAAGATAGACGAGCCCAAGAATGAAGACAAGGCGGTAGCCCACGAACGGTCCAATCCAGTTTATTATAGGATCATACGCGGATGAAAGAAGATAATATGACAGTATGAGAACAGCAAATGTTCCTGCAAGAAGTGCAGTCAGTTTACCCATGAATGAAGAATGCAATATTTGATATTTTAACCCATGCATAGACTATGGTGTTAAGTATTCACTGATTACTTATTTTCACTTAAGTAACGCATCAGGTTGGTCCTTCACGTAATTGTCAGACATTAGATATGAATCTGACAATCCTGTTGATGAACCTGAGGTTTGAAGGGATATTGTCCAGGATAATCTCCGCGTATTCTCTTGTGATAACCCGGAGCAGCTTTACCATTAACAGGT
This sequence comes from Thermoplasmataceae archaeon, assembly GCA_043196285.1. Taxonomy (GTDB): domain Archaea; phylum Thermoplasmatota; class Thermoplasmata; order Thermoplasmatales; family Thermoplasmataceae; genus JAKAFX01. Next base: position 2,674 of record JBBYJL010000056.1, read on the forward strand.
AAACCACAGTTCCTATAATCACCAGTTCCAGAAGGGATAAATCGCCATAAGGCAATATAGTGCCCAGATAATACACTACAATAAAGACCACAATGGAGGATACCCATATCTTGATCATTGACAGTATGTCATAATTGAGGAAGCCAAGTTTTCTGGAGGTAGCATAAAGAACTATGAAGCTGACCATATATACCGATGAGTTCGCTATGGCAGCCCCAATCATACTGTATCTTGGGATGAGGAGAATTGAGAGGGTCAGATTGGAAATCAGGGTAAAAGTTGCTATCCATATGAATATCGATGTCTTTCCATGTGCGTAGACAGCCTGTGACATTATATTCTGGCTCACCAGCAAGGCAGTAACTGAAAGGATTATCATGGCTGGCACAGCTCCGGAAACGTAACTGCCTGTGGCAAAAATCTGTATGAACCTGTATGATATTGCTGCAAGACCAAGAGCGCATGGGACATAAACAAACGTCAGAACAGTTGTCGACAGCCTGAATGCAGACCTGATGCTTTCCATGTCGTTCCTTGAGAACATGGCACTTACCTTTGGAAGGAGTATATTGGTTATCGGTGTAACAACCATTGCAAGACCGGTGGCCATCAGGAGAGCGAATCCATAGACTCCAAGCACAGACAGATCAGTGAATATTGAGACGAATATCCTGTCTATATATGACGACCCATAGGATATGACTGAGGCAAAGATGAGCGGTATGGCATAATGAAAGATATGGTTTATCTTCATATCATATGCTTTCTCGCTTCTCTTCCTTATTATATTGAAAATAATGAGAATACCTGGGATGATGCCGATCACGTAACCGGTTGCCATTCCAAGCGGCACAAATGAGACATCATTGCTCATGTAGAGGAATACCGTTGCCAAAAAATACCACAGAAAGGTACCCGTAACATTGACAGTTGCCGCAACCTTGAATCTCTGGAATCCAAGTATGATGCCGTTGATGAGTCCAAAGATGACCATAGTGAACAATGGGATTGAAAGGTAGGATATTGTTTTGGCATAAATTGTATCGTGGAAGAAAAGTATGGACATATATGGGGATATTAGAAACAGCAGCAAAGATCCTGCAGTTGCAGATACGATTGTTACGAAGAGTATCTTGAACATGACAGACTTTGCCTCTGCCCATTCATCCCTCCCTATGTGATATGAGATGAATCTTGTCGCTGCGTTTGACAAACTAAGAGAGAAAACGATGTTGAACAACCCAAGGATAGCCAGGATGTTCACTATCTCGCCTGCGACTGAAGTTGGATAGAACTTGACAATGTAAACGTAGAATATTATACCGGAGAGGTTGAACACGATTGAGTTCATGTACTGGAAAACAAGTGAGGAGAGCAATTTTTCATTCTTTGCACTCTTCTCCGGTTCAGCCATCTCTATTTCACCGAATCAAATGCACTGCATTCAGAATTGTAAAGAATATCCATCTTATTCTCCAACAAATATTATCCTGCTTCCCTGGTAATCAAACCTGAAGTCCTGTCTCTTCAGGCCTAGATCATTCACTATATTGTTATGTATCTCATGTGGAGCATAAAGCAGCAGGAACCCGCCTCCACCGGCACCAATGAGCTTTCCGCCTGTAGCGCCAAGTCTCATTGCTTGGTCATATAGATGGTCAACGGAGTCACTCGATATGCCATCTGCAAGCCTCTTCTTGAGTTTCCAGTTCTCATGGAGCATTGTCCCCATTCTATCCGCGTTTCCCCTTGAAAGATCATCAAACAGCTGGAGTGCTATTTCGCGCATCTTCCTGTATTCATCAAGCCTTGACTGCACGCTGCCTGCCTGCTTCCTGTGAATATCAGCCGAGGACCTCTGGATTCCAGTATAAAGCAGGAGGAGATTCTTCTCAAGTGTTTCCCGAATCTCCTCAGATGTGACCAGCGGCTCGATCGATACAGTCTCATCCCGATAGAATTTCATCAGCTGTATACCTCCATACGCAGCCATGTACTGGTCCTGTTTTCCTCCGGGCTCGCGGAGTATCTCCCTCTCAATCTTCACCGCTTCCTCTGCCATCTCCCTTGATGAGACATATTCACCCCTGTAGGCGTGAAGAGCATGAAGAAGACCGACTAGAAAAGTACTGCTTGATCCCATGCCTGTTCCAAAAGAAGGTATGTCAGAGATGCTCACTATCTCGATTCCACCATCTATATCCAGGAATCTCAAGGCTTCCCTGACGGTGGGATGCTTGATCATATCGACCTTGTCGACTATCTCGGTTGTGGAATAGCTGATTCTGATCTGGTTATCGAATTTCTTGTTAACTGTGATGTAGATATATTTATTGATTGAAGCGGAAAGTACTGCTCCTGGACTATCCCTGGTATAAAACTCCCTGATATCGGTTCCACCGCCCACGAAAGTTATTCTCAGTGGAGTCCTGGAGATAATCATCCGCTGCTTCACGGAATCACCTGTAGAACTGATCTATTTTTTTCAGTCCCTCATCAAGTCCCACCTTTGGCTTGAAACCTAAAACCTTCTCCGATTTGGTTGTATCGGCAAGTGTCTCCATCACATAGTTCTTCACGGGCATCTCGATGTATTTAGGCTTGATGGATGTCCCAAGCATTTTGTTGATCTTCGCAACCAGCTCATTCAGATCATAGTTCTTGCCTGATCCGACGTTGAATACCTGATAACCCTTGGCTGCTGTGGCTTTGACAAGGGCATCAGCAACATCTTCCGCATATACAAAATCCCTTCTCTGTGTTCCATCCCCATATATCACGGGCTGTTCGGATCTCTTTATGTTCCAGAGGAACTGGGTTGCAAGGTTGGCATATCCCTTCTTCGCGTTCTCATATTTCCCGTATATTGAGAAGAATCTCATGGCAGAAGTTTCTATGCTGTGAAGATTGAAATACAACTCTGAGAGCCTTTCTGCAGCTATCCTCGCCTCCGTATAGTAGTCGGTTACGCCAGGAATAACATCTTCTCTGTGTGGAGGCTTTATCCCATTGTATATTGATGATGTTGATGCAAATACAACCTTTGCATTGTTCTTTTTAGCAAATTCAAGCACAGAAGTCATACCTGAAATAACCTCTGAAACGAGGAAAGGATTTTCCCTGTACATGGGAGAAGCTGAATATATCCCAAGATGGAACACCTGGTCAGCTTTGAGATTCAGCTTGCCGATATTCTTTACATCCCCTTTTATGAATGAAATCGCCTTCTCGGAGATAAGGTCGTTCAGATTGTCTTCAGATCCGGTGTGAAGATTGTCTATCACTGTGACATCGTTGTCCTTGTAAATTTTTCTAACAAGATTGGTACCGATGAAACCTGCTCCACCTGTAACTATTATTTTTTTGCTTTCCATTTAAAACACTCCTGTTATCATCTGTATTTATTTAACGTTATTTTCCGAAAGCATATCCTCGGCTATCTTTGACCACATATGGCCTATGGTGATGTGGCATTCCTGTATTAGCGAGGTCCTGCTGCTCTTCACCCTTATGAGGGAATCGCAAAATTCTGCCATTTTCCCACCATCAAGACCAGTCATTCCAATAGTCCGGCAACCCAGGTTCCTGGCAGTCTTCAGACCCTCTATCACGTTCCTTGAATTGCCGCTCGTCGATATGCCGATAACGATATCACCCGGACTGGCAAACGCTTCGACCTGTCTTGCAAAAACATGATCATAGCTGTAGTCGTTTGATATTGCCGTAAGAGACGATGTGTTGACTGTAAGAGCCAGTGCCGGAATCGCACGCCTCTCCCTCTCGAAGTGCCCCACAAATTCTGCAGCGATGTGCTGGGCATCTGCAGCACTTCCACCGTTACCGAAAAGCATGATCTTGTTCCCGGAGTTGAAGGTATTCCCAATATCGACCCCGGTTCTGTAGATCAGGTCAAGATCGAGATTCTTTCTTGCGTCAAGACCTTCCTGCACATAACTGTCAAGATCCTTTCTGTCCATTTATCGCGATCGTCCATCACGATTTTAATGTTATCTTCAAAAAAGTAATGCTTCTGCTGTCAACAAAAAAATATTAAGGGTTCTGGCAATTCAAATTTGTGGCAGGGGGAAGAAATTGGGCTAAATTCCTTGAAGAGTTGAGGAGTGCAGCCTTCAGGATCAGGTCAATGCCGATTCAGTTTGCGCTCCTTCTGTCAAGCATCGTTATCTATTCAGTAATCTATTCCATCCTGACGGTTCTGCGATTTCTCTCATTCAATGCTGGTGTCGCGGATCTTGGGCTTGCCGGAGACTCTCTGTATTATGTTTTCAGGGGAGGACTTATTCCCACATCTTCAAATCCTTCGCCGATTTTAATGAACAAACTGATATATATCCCTATCTCCATGGTTTATTATTTCTTTCCAAGCGAGGAACTCCTTCTCATATTTCAGACTGTATGGATTGCTCTGGCCGCAATACCTCTTTATCTCATATCCATAAAGGTGAACAGAAGCAGGAACTTGGCCCTTGCCTTCGGCTTACTCTGGCTCATTTATTATCCAATTGCAGGAGTGAACTGGTTCGATTTTCATTTCATGGCACTTTTCCCGACATTCTTTCTTTCCGGATTCTATTTCTATCTCGCCGGGAGAAGAAAGTTATCCTTCACATTCTTTATACTGTCTGCCACAACTGATTACCTTGTGGTTCTCACAGTGATCTTTTTTGCACTGTACCTGTATCTCAAGGACATAAGAGAAAGAAAGAACCCGTTCAGGAACTACTTCGCTCACTCCGTGCTTATTGCCTCGATTCTGATATTCGCAGCGATTTATTTCTACTTCGGTGCAGGATATACGAGCAGTGTTGCACACGTGACTGCAACGAACATATCTGCACCAACGCTTTCAACAAAGCTGTACTATATTTTCTACATGATGCTGCCGCTTCTTTTCCTGCCTCTTCTTGGTCTGGACCTGATGTTTCTTGCCATTCCTTTCCTTTCCTTCATTTATTTCAACAGCTATACTCCGTATGTACAGACAGAATACTACCAGTATCCTTCGCTGATAGCTCCAATACTGTTTGTTGCAGCGATCAAAGGATACAGCAGAATAAAGGTGCCAGGGATTCGAATAGACTACAAGAAAGTCAAAAAGGCACTGGTTATTGTGATAGTACTGTTCAATGTGTTTCTTGTATCGTTCCTTACACCTGCAGGACAGCTTGTTACCGGAAATACAATCAATTCCCAGTATGGATTACTTTTCTCCGGCAATACTGGATCATATAATATGCCGTCCAGCATTGAGATGCACCAGTACGATTATTACCTCAGGAATGACATCATCCCGCTAATACCCCATAGAGTTCCAGTACTGATACAGAACAACATGCCAGAACTTGCACAGAATTACTACAACTGGTACATGCCGGGTTACTTTCCAAACGGTACTGTTCCAGTATATATCATCACTGACCCGTATTCAGCATCATATGCTACTCCTCCATTTTATACAGTTCCGCGAGGTGACAACAACTGGAATCTAACCAGCAGATATTACTCAAGAGGACAGTACGGGATATATGCAGAGGCGGACGGCATAACCCTGCTCAAGCTTGGTTATGTCGGTAATCCTGTCATACACATCCCGTACAGCCAATCGTTCATCCCATCGGACTTTACGTTCAACCCCAGCAGCTACTCAGCCAACGGAACAACTTATGTTGAAAATGTAACAGGCGGTCACATGGGTTGGTATGGCCCGAACACATTCCTCAATCCGGGGAGATATGATATAACCCTGAACCTTACAGATAGCAATTCGGTTTCCGGGGATCAGTTCCAGTTCCAGGTGGCATATCCTTCATATTTTGATGGCCCGCAGAATGTGATATTCATAAAGAACATAACCTATCAGGATTTTGGATCAGGGAACACTCAAAAGGTCTTCAACTTTCAGTTCGACGTCACAGGCTTCGGTTACTACGTTCAGTACCGGGCTTTTTACCTGAACTGGAATGGATCGCTGGGCTTGAACCAGATAAGTATCAGTCAGCTATCCTTCTCATGATTCCGTGTCTAGATTTCGC
>JBBYJL010000057.1:0-8693 GCA_043196285.1 Thermoplasmataceae archaeon
ATACCAGATACCACCATGGCACCTGCTTGAGATGCCCTCTTCGCAAGATACTGGTCGAATTTAGTTCTAAGAACTGAATATCCCGTCTTTAACTCCTCAAATTTCTTTGTCTTGAAATCAATTGAGATTTCTGAGTCCCTGGTCAGGAAAGAGGTGACTTTCCTTTCGACAAACCTTTCGAGAGGAGCTGTTTTTTCCCAGTCTGGAATTATTGAATCAAGATCCTTACCCCATAATATTCCTCCAGAAACATTCTTGCTGCCCGGAGGCTCCCCTCTTTCGACAAGAAGAACTTTCAAGCCTTGGGAGGCCATTTTAATTGCTGCTGATGAGCCTGCTGGTCCAGCGCCAACGACTATCGCGTCAAACTCACTCATACAGACACAGAATGCAGTTTCCTAATATAATCATTTTCCAGTTTGTGCGTTCAATTGTAAATTTTGATTTAATTGTGTCGAATATGGTATATCCATTTACCAAAATCGACACATAATTTACATATTTTATTTACAAAATACCATTTTATGCTTATTTTTCTTTGGGAGGTTCTTGCCTGACTTGATGCTTCGCGTTTAAAGCAAGGTTGCAAATCAATAGAAAGCCCAGGGTAAAGTTAACTTTTTATCCTGAATTCATTTTCATCAGCAATGAAGGTCGTATTGATTGGGGGAAATGGGTTTGGATTATTTCATGCTGACAGTTACAAGCACCTGGGTATACATTTCTCCGTTTTTGACAGGAATCCAGAAATACTTGATTCTTATCGAAAGGAATATAGCATCATAGATGCGTATCAGGATATAAGCGATGCAGTAAATTCAGATGCTGACATTGCTGATATTGTCCTGCCGCACAATATGCACAAAGACGTTGCGATTAAAGCCATGAGAGCAGGCAAACATGTGCTGATTGAAAAACCCATTGCGACTACGCTTAATGATGCAAGAGAAATGGTGAAGGAAGCAGAAAAAAACAATGTAAAGCTCATGGTTGCTGAACAATATTTCTTTGATGCTTCCATCAGGGAGGCAGTAAAGCTGGCCAATCAAAACAAAATAGGAAATGTCCACACAATTATTGTCAGGGAACAGAGAACCCACAATAAACCAGGGTGGAGGAATAAGATTGATATTATGGGAGGCGGGTCCCTGATTGATGGAGGAATCCATTTAGTAGATGTTATTCTCAATATTGGTGGAGTTTACAGTAATGTATTCTCCACTACATACAAAGGGGGTTCACCATTGGAGGGTGAAGATTCTGTGATGGCTACGTTCAAGTTCAAGGGTGGTGCCACAGGTTTCCTCTTTTACAGCTGGGCATACCCTTTTGCCCCTACTGTGCCGTCCTATGAGATAGTAGGATCTGAAGGTAGCATCGTTGAAGATACTTTTTCCCGTCCTGGAGATCGTTTCAACAGGGGAAAGGGACTCAGATATGTATTTGGAATGCCTGTAGTTAACGGCAAGAGAACAGACGTCAAAGTAGATGATGTGTTCGATTCAGAGATTAATGGTTTTATTCAGAGTGTTGAAAAAAACACTGAACCTCCTTTTCCAATCGAGAATGCTTTGAGAGACCTTGGAACCATAATGCAGATCTATGGGGAGAATTAATGGTGCTGAATTTATTTCCCTGTATTATCTCTATTTTATGATGCGAGTTGCGGTGATCTCTCAATGATGCCATTATAGGGAACATTTATTGAAATAGAATAATTCGGTATGGTAAAAATGGATGAAACTCAGTTGTTCCTGAATGATGAAGATGTATTGTATCTTGAAGATTCCCTTTTCAAAAAATATGGAGACCTCAAGTGGTGGCCCGCGAAGACCAGAGACGAGGTCCTTATCGGGGCAATCCTGACCCAAAATACCTCCTGGAATAATGTTGTTACTGCAATCAAGAAACTTGAAGATGAAAATGCCTTGACCCTAACTAAGATTGCATCGATGGAATTCACGAAGCTAGCTGAAGCAATACACAGCAGCGGTTTTTATAACCAGAAGACCAGGAGGCTGAAAGCGATCTCGAATGAAATACTGATGAAATATGGGAAACTTGAAAACATGATGGGAAAGGATCTCAATGAGATAAGATCCTTTTTATCAGGTCTTGATGGAATAGGGCAGGAAACACTTGATTCTATTCTTCTCTATGCTCTCGATTATCCCGTGTTCGTTGTGGACAAGTATACAAGGAGGCTCTTCATAAGACTGGGATTCATTTCCGACAGTTTAAATGATCATGAAATTAAAGCCAGTGTTGAGAAAAATATCACTGATTTCCAGAAATTGAAAAATTTTCATGCAACTATAGTTGCCCTATCTAAGGAATATTGCAAATCCAAGCCAGAATGTGCGCATTGCCCCCTCAATATGAGATGCAGGCATTATATGGCAACAATCTCTCCGTAGCCAATAAGACGCCACCGGTTAGAGATTCTCCTTCCTATCGCAACTCTCTGACCAATATTTGCAGAAATCGGGTATTTGAGAGTTAATTCTGATGTATCCCCTCTGGCAGAGGTAACCATTCCTACTGTGTTTGCTGTTCCTGCCGTCAGCATTATGGATTCCTTGCTTCTGACTGGTTCCACTTTTAACTCGTCTTCGAATCCGACTACCCTCTTCAGGAGATGCACATCTAAGGAAAGGTTGAAAATCACAGGAGGTACTTTGCCCACAGAGCCTATCATTCTACCAGTTAAGGAGTCCCCCTTGGTCAGGAACGGATCCAGTTTTGTGCCAACAGCGGCTAGACCGCCTGGGAGTATTTCATCGTAGGAATCCTTACCAGCCATAAGGCTGACTACTTCTGTGGTAAGGTTTTGCCAAACCTGTTTATTGCCTTTTGAGAGCTGAACACCGGGAGCGATCTCTATTTCCTGCCCCACCCTCAGCTTTCCTTGCACAAGTGAACCACCGAGAACACCGCCCTTAAGATCTTCTGGAAGTGATCCTGGTTTATTCACATCAAATGATCTTGCAACATACATCAAGGGGTCAGCATTTACATCATATTCAGGTGTTGGCATTTTTACCTCTATGGCTTCAAGAAGCTTATCTATGTTGATGTTATGATATGCACTCACTGGTATTATCAGGGCATTTTCTGCTATGCTTCCCTTAAGAAAATTTTTAATTTCATTATAGTTTTTTACAGCCTCTTCCTTTGTCACAATATCAATCTTGTTCTGTACCACAATCACGTTTTTTATTCCCATGATCTCAAGTGCAGTAAGGTGTTCTCTTGTCTGAGGTTGAGGACATTTTTCATTAGCTGCAATAACAAGGAGTGCACCATTCATTATCGAGGACCCTGCCAGCATTGTGGCCATTAAGGTTTCGTGACCGGGAGCATCCACAAAAGATATCACTCTCCTGAATTTGCAGTTATCAGAAAGTTTCTCGCGGGAAAAAATTCTCTCCCCGTTTTCATTCATACATTCATAAACTGGTGTATCGGCATAACCAAGTTTTATGGATATTCCTCGTTTAATTTCCTCTGAATGTACATCTGTTTTTATACCGGTCAGTGCATTGGTTAGAGTACTCTTGCCATGATCCACATGGCCTACCATACCTATGTTTATCACTGGTTGAGGAGCCATTACTGGTTTTCCTTCTGCTCGCCCTCAAGCGGAGTGGGGCCGTATTGTGTAACCTTAAGATTGATCTGTGAGGTGTCTGAACCGATGATTGATCCTCGGTATGTAATTCTCTTCCTGACTCCCTTCTTGGATCTTTCACCTTTGGAATAAGTTACTAGAATCATCTTCTTCCCGGCTATAGGGAGGTCTTTCTTCATGGGAAATCCATCAATAGTGCTTCCTCCGGTTATTTTCATCCTGTATCCCGGCAGACCAAAAAATATGCCATCAACCTCATCCCCAATTTTTCTGCCATAAAGAGCACTGAGACTCTCTGGAACAATATCTCTCTTGATCGATTTTTTACTCTGCGGATCTCCAATAACTGCTACTGCTTTTGCCATGCTATTCTTCCTCTCATTCTAATGAATGTTAATCTGGATAGTAGAAGGGTATAAGGTCCACTTATAATAATTCTTACGTAAGTAACAGAAACTTGATCCCTATTGCTGCGCGGTTCCTCGTGGCTTACGCTGTAGTAATGGTCTTCATTTCGGCCCAAGGTTTCCTCCTGACACGGCGCCCGGCTGACGCCACCTCAGTAAAATGGAAAATAATCCTATGTCCTTCCTTTTGTTACCTCCTGTTTCCTGCAACCTTAGAAACAGGAATGAAGAGAGGAATCTTCCAGAGAATACAACAAGGTAGCCCAACATGAGAGCATACCTTAAGGGGTATACTGCAACAAGGTACTGAAGCATGAAACCTCCGGACACTGCACCAAGGAAATAAATTATCCCGTTTGCGCCATTGATGACAGATATGTACTCAGCCTTTTTCCCTATAGGCGCGATATCAAGAAGATATGAAGTCATAACAACTGACTGTATTGCTCCGACAAATCCGCTGTAAACTTCAAGTATGAAGAATTCCCCAAGGTTTACGAAAAATGCATACATTAGCGGTATTGCACAGAGCATTACCCTATTGATGAAGATAAGCGGGACGCGGTTCACATTATCAACAAATCTTCCAAAGAAGTACTGAGACGCAATGGTTACGGAGAGAGAAGCTATTGTCAGGTAAGCTACAATCTGAACAGAAAATCCCATGACAGAAATGATCGTTATGGGGAAAAGCGGCCATGCCATGGACCAGAAATACCCCTGTGTTGTAGTAGCAACAAAATATGAATAAAATTTCTTGTCCTTGCGCATTTCCCTGAAACTCGAAACAAAGCTATTTGACTGCTTCTTGTATACTTTCTTTTCCTTGCCTTTCTTGAGTAAAATTGCGCTTATAAGATATGATACAGATGCCGCGAAAAAAGGGATAGCAAGATCTTTTACATTATCCTCAGTAAAGAAAAGTGACATTGCTGCTATTGAAATTATAGTCCCGATTGATGAAAGATTGTTGATGGTGGAGAGAAATTTTCCCCTCGTTAGCTCACCTACATTGTCTGCAATAAATGCGTACCAGTTCACTGTAATCATAGCAGAAAATAATGATATTAGAGAATATAGGATAATCAAATTCACCGCATTCATCACGAATGGCATCAAGAACCAGAGTGCCATCAGTGACAAACTTCCCATGATAAGAAATGGAAGTCTTGTACCGAATCTGTCACTTATTCTCCCCCATAATATCTGCCCGCCGTTAGAAAGCGAGTTTGATGTGGACTGCAGGAATCCCATTTCTGATGGAGATGCACCCAGTAATACCCCGTATACACCTACAAATGATGCTGCAGCAGTTGCTCCTGCTGAAACTATAAACGATCTTAACGCAATTAGATGAGAATTCTTCATCTTAATACTTCTTTCCGCCCAGATACTTTAATAAAATTTATATCTTACAATCCAGAGTAAGAGGTCGGTCTTGTGTGCATGACATTGCAACAAACCTGCTATTACGCACCTAAATACCAGTATATAATATATGCATTATATTAATTACATGAATTATATTTCAGCAGAAACACCCAGAGATCAAGAAATGATCGAGAAATTCCAGTGAGCCTTTGATCGGTTAAGAAAAAAAGTTCTGTTATAATTTACCGATAGATCCATTGAATCGTATTTCTGTGAATTACAAAATTATTAAAATATGAGCAGGACAGAATGTTATCTCTTAGAAGGCGCTGATCACACTAGTCATGGTAATACTTATATAAATTATCTTCTTGAATACTCCCATGAGAATGTATAATTCAAATAAGATGAACAATAAAGGGAGAAAGCATAACAACTAACTGAAATCGATTATCACCTTAGTGTGGTATTATTTATGACTCTATCTTCCATGGGATTGTCTGTGCCTTCCGGTTTGGTTCTTAAAAATGTTACCAGCCCGATTGTGATACCTTATTTCATTACTCTATACACGAATGAAAGTGATACCTCATCGTCGGCACCAATTACTCCTATGGTGATCCATGGTCCTCCAGGAGGAGGGAGTTCCCCATCCACCATCAAGGTTACATTCTTCATATTCGACAGGCAAAGTGAGATAGATCTCAACGACAATTATTACGGCAATGACAGCAGTGCTTCACTGATTTCCGGGACTTCATACAGCATTTCCGGAGTAAAAATTGGCAGCGAATACTCATTCTATGAGTGGTTGGCCGATAATGGAGCGATATCCAGCAGCGAGTCCATTACAACGAATTATGTTCCTTCTTGGTCTTGCACCCTGACCATGATACTTTCAAGAAACGGTTGAAACTGGGATGGATATGAGGCAATGGGTCCTTCCTTGTCCAGCCAGTCATTTACAAAGGCATCTGCAATAATAAATACCCCAAGTTCCGTATGATATGTGTCCAGCGTATCGGGTGCTCATTCAAGCGTTGAGACTGTCGGATTTTGGGTGGGTCCTGGTGGAGAGTTAAACTCGAGTTCCGCAGCTATTTTTACCTAGTCGGCTATTTTAAATGATTTCATCTCTTTGCTTTGGATACTGTGGTCTAATATACCAGTCCGGAAATTGAGTTTTGCATGATACATGTTGTCAGGATTCGCTAAAAACTCCTCTAATTACAGAGAACTATCCTTCATTTTCAGATTCAGGATGGTTTAATAAGACTGAACTCTTAAGCTAAAATGATAGGGAAATATATGTGAATGCATGCTGGGGGGTGAGTTTACTTGAATGAACCTCCCACACGGATGCTGTGGGATGCGGCCATATCGTCGAACATCTTCTTGATATCCTCCACAGACTTTCCCTTTGTAACCGGCATTATCTCATAGAAAATTGCCACCGCTGTCAGCGATAGTATTCCGAAAACTAGAAGTGAGCCGGCAATGTGAATCGTGCTGTCCATGTAAGGAAATATTTCCACAATTGCGAAGTTTGAAATCCAGTCTATGAATGCAATAAGAGAGGCCATTGTGCCACGGTATTCTGTTGGGAAATATTCCCCCTGGATGATCCAACCGGTTCCTCCAACCCCAAAGGCGAAGAAAATTATGAAGAGGGACATTGCAATCAGCATGCCCACGTTGCTGTTTGCATATTTCAAACCAGCACCAAGGAAGCCAAATACTGCCATGCCCATGTATCCTGTCAGCGCCAATGTTCTGCGACCGGCCTTATCAATTAACCTGAAGCCTATATAGGTGGCTGCCACATTTATGACGGCGAATATGGATGCAGCCTCAACTGCTAATTCTTCTGTGATCACAGTACCTGCACCTGCTGATCCAAAAATATGCAGGCTGCTTATTATGTAAGGCCCATAGTAGAAGGGTATGTTTATGCCTGTGATCTGCTGGAAAACCATGAACAGACCAACTATCATAAACGCTCTTTTCACACCGGGAGTCATTTTCCTTCTGCCTGCCGACGAAATCGGATATTCTCTCTTCAGCTCATCCTCATTTGTTTCCACCCCGAGTTTCCGGAGGGACACAACAGCCTCTTGATATTTCCCCTTGAGTACAAGCCATCTGGGTGATTCAGGCATCACGAATCTGAATCCAAGCCCTATGATTGAGGGCACTGCAGCTATGCCCAGCATTATTCTCCAGTCCAGGTTGAAAGCCTGTGAAGGAAGACTATAGAGTACTGCTAGTCCTATGAGGTATGCGCCAAGGATTCCCACAGTAATCATCCACTGCTGAAGAATGCTGAAACTGCCTCTTCTACTCTTCGGAGCCCATTCCGCTATGTAGGCCGTAGCTATCGCAGAATCTGCTCCAACGGCGATTCCGATGAGCGTTCTGGATACAAGGAGCATGAATAGGTTAACTGTGACAGCGGAGAGTATTGCACCAATGCTGTAAAGAAGAGCATCAAATATGAGCATGTACTTTCGTCCGTATTTGTCAATTAGGGAGGCTGCCAGCAGTGCACCAACAGCTGCACCAAGAGAGACCCCTGAGAACAGATATCCTTTAATGAACGGATTGACCGAGACGTAGCTGCCGGGAAGAAAGCCTTGCACGATTCCGATGTTGGATGTGTCATACCCAAATAGGAAGCCACCAATTGTGGAGAGTAGTGTCAGAAGCCAAAAAAATCTGGAAGTTTTCCCGTTGTCAAGCCTTTCAAGAATACTTTCACCGTTGCCGGTTACTTGCCCTTCCATTGCCAATTATTTAACCTGCTAATATAAATTTTATGACTTACATAACAGGCCAATGGAATGTGCACAGCGATTTTCATATTTTGTAATGTACGTACTACAATACACAGCAAGGTGGTGTTCTAGACTTCAGATAAAGGGAGCACGTCACATGAACCGCCATCTCTATGCCTGTCCTCTTCCCGGGCATTTCAATATCCACGGTATCGAAAAGATTTCCTTTATCTAGCATCCTGAAAGCCTGGAAGATCCTGCTGGTTGAATCAAGGGATGATGCCGGATCTTTTATGGCTGTATTTTCTGTCAGAGGTGTTAGAATAAGCATGATACGATCCAGTAGTTCCGACGATTCCCTTCCACTGGAAGCCTTGATGAGATCTTCCGCATCCTTCAGCGTCATAATGCATGCTTTATAGAAGTTCAGGTGTCTGAGTGAGAATGGTAAACCGTAACCAGAGGAGCTGTTTACTGCAATAAGTTTCTCAAGCATTCTCCTCATGATCA
>JBBYJL010000058.1:0-8581 GCA_043196285.1 Thermoplasmataceae archaeon
TTTAATCCCTGACTTGTAAAAGTGAGTTTTTGCTCGCATTAGTTAAATATCATGGGTTGATATCAATCTATTGAGCTACCTCGTTGTGACTACAAGGTGCCCGATCTCCTATGAAAGGGTTGCGGGTAAGACGGTAAGGAGAGAGAACATAGGAGGCGTTGCCGTTTCTCTTAACAAACTAATGTCTAAGGAGGGTGGCGTATGGATATGCTGGGGTGATGGCAGCGCAGATGCCGATCACCTTGAAGAGGAATACAATGGATACAGGATTGTAAGAGTGCTTATTCCACAAAGGGAAAAGAGGGGTTTTTACGATGATTATTCAAATGGAATCCTCTGGCCGCTTTTTCACTATTTCAGGGAGAGAATAAAGTATTACGGTGGTGCATTTGATTCGTATGAATATGCAAACCGTATTTTTCTTGAAGCTGTCCTGAGAAACGTCACGAGTGAGATGGTTATATGGATACATGACTATCAACTGTCACTCCTTCCTGGAATGGTGCGGCAGAAAAGCATCAGGAACAAAATTGTCTACACATGGCATATTCCATGGGTATCTGCGGAGTTCTTTGCAACACTTCCAGAGTCAAGAAAAATAGTTTCTTCCATCGTTGCCAGCGATGTGATAACATTTCATACGGACCAGTACAGAATAAATTTTATCCATTCAGCTGATTTCCTGCTGGGCAAATCAACTGATTATGCGAGGAAATCATACACAATACCGCTTGGAATAGATTATTCGTATTATTCCAGCAGCACAATGCATGCAAAAAACCCTTTTGATGCTACCATGAAGGTCATTTTCTCCATAGACAGGCTTGACTATACAAAAGGACTTACAAACAGGGTTCTTTCCATAAGAACTCTGCTGGAAAGGCATCCATACTTGGCAGGGAAGTTTGTCTATGTTATGATTGTGAATCCCAGCAGGATATCTGTCAAAGAGTATATCAATTTCAAGAGGGAGCTTGAAATGAATATTGGCAGAATAAACGGTGAGTATGCAAGTGTAAAGTGGGTTCCAATCATATACATTTACAAGAAAGTTACCGATGCCACGCTCCTTTCCTATTATAAGTATGCTGATGTCGCCCTGATAACGCCC
Organism: Thermoplasmataceae archaeon; assembly: GCA_043196285.1. Classification (GTDB taxonomy): domain Archaea; phylum Thermoplasmatota; class Thermoplasmata; order Thermoplasmatales; family Thermoplasmataceae; genus JAKAFX01. The sequence continues at coordinate 1,112 of JBBYJL010000058.1, forward strand.
TTAATAGACGGATTGAATCTCGTCTGTAAGGAATTTGTTGCTGCAACGGATCATGGAGTCCTTATTCTTTCCAAGTTTGCCGGTGCTGCTACGGAACTTAAGGAAGCAATCATTGTTAATCCCAACTCTCTTTCCGAAATGTCTGACGCACTTTATAATGCAATAAACATGGGAAAGGATGAGCGTGAAAGAAGACTCAAGCTTCTGAAGGCAGAGATCAAAAAGAGAAATATAAGTTGGTGGCTTGCCCACATACGAAAGGCAGTGGAGCGATCAAATTATGAGTCAACAATCTCTGACTTCAGCCAAGAATAATTTTGACAGCATGAAAGGACTGAATCCTTATTTCTTCCTAGATTACGACGGTACCCTTGTGCCTCTCATAACAGAACCGGAGAAGGCTTTCGCGGATGATGAACTCAAAGAACTCCTGATGAGGCTTTACTCAAAATATAGAACTTTTATAATTACTGGAAGGTCACTGACTGAAATAGATACTCTGCTAGGAATGAAGCTGAATTCAATAGGATGGCATGGTGCAATGGCCAGGATTGATGGGAAATTGATATACCTAATGGACAATGCAGATTATTATCTCAATGCGATTGACAGCCTTATGGACATGCAGGATTACTTTGAAAAAAAATACCCTGGACTCAGGATGATGGACAAGAGACCGGGTGTCCTGTTTCTCCTGTGGGGGAACAGTGAAGCGCAGATTGCTGATCTTGAAAATGAATTGATAGATATTGCCCATAAAAGGGGGCTAGCCGTAATCACTGGAAAACAGATAATCGAGTTGATACCCCCTGGAACAGGGAAAGGAAATGCAATAAGAAAAATACGAAATGGCTCGCCTTGTATCGTGATCGGCGACGATCTTACAGACGAGGATTCATTCTCTAAAAATGGAGATTGCCTGACCATAAAAGTTGGCCCTGGCAAAACATCTGCCAAAGTACGGTTTGACAGCATTGATGAGGTTCGTGATTTTCTCGAATATGCAGTCAGTGCTTGAGGTGAAATCTCTGCTGATCCTGGAGCGGGTAATCCGTATTGTACTTCAAGATGGTCTCTGTATCAATACTCCCGGATACAACTCCCTCTCCTTCTTCTATGGATGATACAATCCCGCCGTATGGGTCTATGATCAATGAGTTTCCAGTAAACAGTTTCCCGCACTGCGCAGAAGCGGCTACATATGCTCCACTCTCTATTGCCCTTGTTCTAAGGATAGAAATCCATGAATCCCTTTTCCCATATCCGCTGTACCATCCGGCCTGAACAAGTATAAGATTGATGCCTGCCTTCTTCATCAGATAGGAAAGTTCAGGAAATCTAATATCATAGCATATCTCCGTGCCGGCAGTGAAATCACCGATGGTGAATTTGCCGATCTTGGTATCCCCGTATCTGTATGTGTTGCTTTCCCTATGGTTCATGGCATCATACAGGTGAATCTTTCTGTATCTGTACTCCACATTCCCTGAATTGATCAGCGCTGCGCTGTTATAAGGTCTTTTGCCGGTAAACTCCCAGTAATTGATCAAGATTCTCGAAGAAATTCTCTCAGATGATTCCTTCATTGCAGCCAGAAATAATTTAGAATCCTTCTTTGCCTGTTCCCAATCCCCGTTAAAGTAATCAGGAACAAGCATTTGATATTCAGGAAATACTATTATGTCAGGCTTTGTTCTAGCAGCTGCCTCAAGCAATTTATTACTCTTCTCGATATTAATCGTAACAGAAGCAGCAGACTCCATCTGGACAAGTGCAATTGAGATCCTGGTCATGTTCTCACTCCATCCCAGGAGATGCTAACTTCTCCGGAAGATAAGTGTCAGTTACGTAATCAAGGCCATACTTTGCCAATGCCTGTTGTTCCGCCTTTTTTCCAGTTTTCAGCATTGTCTCGATTTCCCTTTTCCAGAATTCAGTCTGGAACCTGGGATCCTTTAGTTCTGCGTTAAGGGCCTGGATGTCCTTGTCAGTTAATTTGTCCGTAGGGAGATTGTAAGTAAGTATATCAGTTGCAGTTACCCCGATGAATTCAGCTGTGGGAACCGCAAGATAATGCGATATGTGTGCTGTCTTGATTGCCCCGTAGGCAACGGATGCAAATATTCTGAATGACCATGGATCGCCATCAGTGAAGACATAGATTGGTAGATGAAGTTCATCATTGATCCTCTTGAGGAGTCTTCTGGTACTCCTTGCCGGCTGGCCCTTCAGGTGAATCAGTATCGATCTCATCTTTTCATCAAAACCATTTTCTACAAGTCTGTCAAACATACCACCAGTCTCTATGGCAAGCACAAAATCAGCGTCAAAAGACTTGAATTTAAGCTTTTCTTCCTCAACATTGTATGGAATGCCGTAACCGCCATCCCCAACATCATCCCTGCAGTTTATAGTCTTGAACTCACCTTTCCTGTTTTTCTCCTCGATCGTTATATTCCCAATGACACTGGCACCATTTTCCTCCGGCCTCAGATTGAAATCCTCCCTCATCAGGGAACTGATGACTTCAAGGTCTTCAGAGAGTAGGTTTGATTCGTCCTGTGTATGGAATTTTCCTAAACCCCATCCTTCTGAGATGTAGTACATTTCCCTGAGCGTTGAAGTTTTGGATGTTTTTTTCATTTCCATTATGAATTCTATCACATCTATAGCCTTGAGGATATATTCTGCTCCGTCAAGTGTTTTTGCAGTCCTTGTAACGAAATTCTCGCCGTATCTCCAGACGAGGTATCGTGGATCGAGAACTATATTGTCCCTGTTTCTTGAGGATACTGAAATCTCAGGAATCTCGCCGGATTTCATTGCCTCATAAATCCTACCTGCTATCTCTATTAGCTTGCTCTCACTTGCTGTCATCAGCTGCACTCTCCTGGATCATGCTCACGCCCTGGATATTCCAGTCTCCTGGCAGAGGATCTGCTCCCTGCACCTTTGTAACATCCTGTCCCTCGAAATAATAGACAGTTCCGTCATACTTTCCCTCAACATTTGATACCTTGAATGAGAACGAAGAGCTTCCCGATGGTGGAATATCATTGAGGTCCCATGCTTTCTGATCCCCGTAAAGTTCTCCGGCCGGTGGATCCGGGTAAATTTTGATTGAGCGTGGAACAGTTGTGTAGTTAAAGACCCTGCACTGTACGGATATGCCTTCCTCTGCAGGCAAGAAATCTTCAGTTACCAGCATTACGTTTGCTATCTTGGATATCACATCATCAATACCCGGAACTTCATTCCCAGTTACCGAAGCAGCTTTCCTTGCTATTTCCGGAATGATCTCACTAACTATCCTGTACTTCTCCATTACCTTGATCCTTCTCTCCTTCTTGTTCATGTATGTCTTAAGGCTTCGCCCGGATATTCGCAGCGCATTCTTGATCTCTTCAACTATCTCTGGAACACCGGCTATTGCCTCTTTTGATTCAGATGTGAAAGGGAGCCTGGTACCGAAAACATGAACCAGTATCATCATGGGCCCGAATGGAATTCCGGTGCCTGATCTCTGATCAAGGCCGTAAGATCTCCAGTCGGTTTCAGCAACGGCCCGTGTTATAGCGCAAGCCCCGGGCTGGAACAGAAGCGGGACCTTGTTTGCGTACCTGATGATGTTAACCTGCTGATCGGCAGGAAGGTCTCCGCCATAAACTATACCGACCTCTACAGAAAAAGGATTTCCGTTGAATATTGCCGGAGGTCTCATCACAGGCTTGGAATAGAAAGATGGATTAATTTCGCCATAGACGTTTCTCAATCCTTTCCTAATAAAATCTGAACCCAGAGGTGAGAGAGATTCCACAGGTGGATTCATCAGTTTGATCTGTGTAAGGGCATTCATCAGTGATTTTCCCTTTATACTATCTATTTCAGACGGCTTCATGTCCTGGGGAATACCAGAAATCTGTAGAATTTCCAGCGCAGTTTTCTTGCTCACCCTGGAGAATTCCTGGGAAAGAAATTCGATCATGGTGTCATATTTTGATTCCATTCCCATCTGCTGGATCTCACCAAGCTCAAGACCGGGTGGAAATGGCTTTACTGGTATCGATTTCCTGGACGGGTATTCTACTACTCTCTTGAATGTAACAACCCTGTTGTCGGGATCTGTGAAACGAAGTTCCATGTTGGGATTAACCGCAGCAGTCTCCTTAAGATACTCGATCACTGACTGCCGTCCCACCTGGTACTTTCCTTTTGCAGTGATGGATACAGATGTCCCGTGAATCTTTTCAATAATAATTGGTCTCTCAACAAAAATCCTGCCAGAATTCTCTTTAATGTTTATCCCGAGTTCAAAGTAGTATCCAACATCATCACCTTCCTTCCTGGTGGTTACTATTGTGGGTTTTCCTGTAGTTATCTGACCATACATCACTGAGGCGGTTATACCGATACCCTGCTGTCCTCTGCTCTGTCTCATGCCATGAAATCTTGATCCATACAGGAGTTTGCCGAAGACACTTGGCACATCCTTCCTGTCTATCCCTGGACCGTTGTCCTCAATTGTAATTCTGTACTCATCCTTTTCAAGTCTCTCGATTGAAACTGAGATTTCTGGAATTATTCCGTATTCTTCACATGCGTCCAGTGAGTTGTCCAGAGCTTCCTTTACGATCATGAAAAGCGATTTAATCGGGGAATCGAATCCAAGTATGTGTCTATTCTTCTCAAAAAATTCGGATATGGATATTTCCCGGTTAACTGAGAATTCCTGAGTTCTTTTTGGCATTGGAGCCAATAGGCAGTGAAAATTTAAAATGCTTTCTCTGTTGAGGCATAAAACCTATTGCTGGAGCGCTGCTCACATCTGGGTGCCTATCCGAAGTAACCAAGGTCTTCCTTACCACCGGTCATCTTGTTCTGGATATCTTCCTGCATCTTTCCGGTTATCTGCTCTATCTGTTTGCTCCTCTCTTCGATATCTGTCATATCTAACTCGATCCCCAACAGGTTTGCCAGAACCTTTAGGACCTCCATAGCGCCCCTTGGATCGGCAAAATATCCAGATGTTTCTCCCATAAGGCAGGCACCATCAACTTCAAACAATTCCTTCGCAAGACCAAGCATTATACCGGCCGAACCCACTATTCCTCCTCCCGGTTCGCCCTTGGGAAAGAGAACTCCGGCCGTCTTGAGCCTCTCCATCAGCGATTTGTCAGTTATAGCTCCAAGTACCCTTGGGTGTTCAACTATCTTCCCTGTGCTGTATCCCCCAAGTGTATACACACGGGACAGCTTGAATTTAGAAAGAAGTTCGAGTATGTTGTAAGACATCTCATACTGCCCTTCCTGCGTACTTCCCTGGAAATCACCTACCAGAGCCACCATATCCTGTTTGCCTGGAATTTTCTTATAATATAGCGTGTTTCTTACAAGGTAGGTAAGACTCTCTTCTGTGACAAAAACCTGCGGTGGAAGATATTGCGAAAATATCTCTGCAAGTTTCGTCATCTTGAGTTTCTCGACGAGATATTCAGCGGCAATCTTTCCAATATTTCCTATACCCGGAAGCCCTCCCACCAGTATCGGCGAGTTAAGTTTTGGTTTCCTATACTGCTTAATTACTATCTTTTCCATCCATCTCATTCCTCATCTTGATCCTGTACTTCTGAAATCTGTCGTTTGGGGTGAACTTTGGAGGGATTGCCATTACTGTTTGCCCCCCGCAGTTTGGACATTTCTCCTCCATCGTGTATAAATGGCATCTGGGACAAGATCTAATAAGTGATCTCATTTATATTATTCCCTTGTGAATTCGACGTTCACTGAATTCCGTTTAGCATTTTCCGATATAGCCTGTATTACTTTTTTCAGATGATCTTCTGCAGATTTATAATCCGTCTCAGTTATGGATATTCTGTACCTTGGAGAACCTATGTAATGAATGCTCACGTTCTCTGCTTCCAGTCCGGTCAGAGTTTTCTTAACCCTTTCAATACCGTCAGGCTCCAAGCTGTACATTTCCATGTACCCGCCGACCTTTACGTAAGGTATTGTAACATTTTCTTTTGCGACCTTCTGAAAAACAGTTTTCCATTTTCCCTTCACTTCGGGAAGCCAGTTGTTTTGAGTGGCAGCAGCATCCTCAAATGCAGCATAAAGAGTGCCATATTTAGCCTGCAAGTCGTTCGCGAATTCGTTCCATGCCTGATCAACCGAAATTTTCAGCGCGCCGCTCACTATTTCAAGAAGTTTCTCGGCTTTCTGCGAATTTTTCCACTCTGAAATTTTGTCTCTCTTCTGATGTTCATTGACTCGTTTGAGTGATAATTCCACGTTTCTGCGTGACTCGTTCACATTGATTACTTTGCAGACTGTTCTCTGACCTTCTCTGAGATAATCCCTTATGTGTTTGACCCAGCCAGTAGCAACCTCTGCGACATGAACATACCCCTCAATCCCGGGATATTCCTCCAACTTCACTTTTGCACCGAAATTCTTGACCTCGGTTATGGTCACAACTACCAGTTCCCCAACTTCGGGGATATCTCTGTTCATTATCACTCCTCTATAATTTCCCCATTGGTTTCAAGGGAGCCTCCAGTCGGCTTAGCAAGTGTTGATCCACAGACATTGCAAACAACATCGCTGGAGATCCGATAAAATACGTACTGCTCGTTATTGCAGTCCTTGCATTTGATCTTGACAAAACCACGTTTCTTGAATTTTGGCTTGACAAACTTAACCTCTACCATTCTACTGCGCCTCCATTATCTCGAACTTCTTAGCTCTCTGTGTTGGGGGGGTTACCGCAGTTTTGCATGTAAGACACCTAAACCTTATGGATACCCTTTTAGTCGGTTTCTCCCTTCCTTCATACCGTGGTCTGGGAAAACCTCCGAATCCAGAGGTTACTCTCCTGAATCTTCTTTGGCCAGCCTTGAATTCGCTTGCTTTTCTCTTTTTTACCCTCTCAACTTCATGATCGGTATGTTTTTTGCACTTTGGACAGTACATCTTAACTGTTTTCGGAAGTTTCAACTTATATCACCTTTCGTCAACCCTGCCTGAATGATGGTTACCATTCTTTAAATGCAGTCGCAAAACTGTATAGCAGGTATTTCTTAAACTTTACCACATATAACCCTCGAATATAAGTTTTGATCATCAGCCCTGGAAAGTTTATGAAGCAAGAGGTGTCAAACTTCAGGACAAATATCGCTATAAGTAGAATCCTTTGATTTTGTAAATTATTTACGATATTCTAAAACTCCAAGGGTGGGATAAAATTCCTCTACCTTCCAATCTGGAGCAGGTTATGCAACAGCTGTTCTCAAAATGTTATGCAATCTTATGCACCACCTTTATTCGGAACGTATGCCATCTCAGTCCTTCCCGAGCCAGAAGCATCAGGCATGCTCCTGGTGTACAGGTATTCATCCATCATGGATGGCAAAGAGGTTGCCGCACTCACGGGGAACGGATCTCCGCAAAGATCGAGGCCACGGAGGG
>JBBYJL010000059.1:0-8344 GCA_043196285.1 Thermoplasmataceae archaeon
TTCAAAATTAAAGGGTACAGATCATCATGAATCATACAAGACATTCACTGGACAGCTTGATGCAGTAATCATGGAAAACAGGAATCCTGCCGGGATCAGGGCGGCGAAAATAATTATGCATGCTTACGGGAAACGGGAATAGCATCTGTTCGCGCAGAATCATGATGGCACTATACCGATGACGAACAATGGCATAGAACAATTTTTCCGAAGAATTCGAAGGTGTGTGAGGAAGAGGTATGGTAACATTGCAACTGGGAAACATATGCTTATGGACACTGCAAAGGAGAAGATGATGAAGGAGGAACTGTGAAATGATCCATACACCAATGAAGTGATGAATGCAGCTTATGCAGATCATCAAAAAGCATCAACCGATGGAGGCTGAAGAGCCAAAGACATGACAGGTAATTGCCGCCATATGATCCTTGATACAGCTGAGGGAACTTCAGAGCACACTCGGACATTAAACTAAATAAACATAAAGATATGAATCATGAAGTGATCAATTCTGAATGACAGATGATATCCCAGAAAAAAGAAGTGGACACCCGTACATCATGTATGAGATGCTGATGAAATCACCGAAGGCAATGATTCAGTCTGCAAAACAGTTTACTGGCATCGATGTAGAAGGGACTAAGTTCCCTGTCTTTCTGACGGGAAATGGTACGTCTTACCATGCTGAGATGATCGCATCATACCCTTTTCGCGATGAAAGGATTAAACTTTCACAGGCCTTTGAGCTCCTCAATTATTGCGAGCCAAAGGGTACAATAGCTGGTCTTTCCCACACTGGAAAGACTGAGTCTACGGTCAGTGCTGTCAGAAAGCATGCAAAAGGAAACTTTACCATAGGTGTGTCCTATGCGGCAGGATCGCCACTGTTGAACGCCGTGGATCTGCCCTTACTTATACATCAGGAACCCGATAGGTCACTTTGCAACACTATGTCCTTCTTTGGTGGATCCATGGCAATGTATTGCCTCTTGCGCTCGATCACCGGAAAAACCCCAAAAGAGCCGTCGGAATTAGCAGAATCTTTCGAAAAGGCATTCCCAAAAACTGGCCAGCAGTCGGTAAAAATAGTTGATGATCTCGCTATTCCAGACAAGATCTTTGTCCTAGGTGCAGGGCCTAACCTAGCTTCCGCGAGAGAAACCGCACAGAAGATAAAGGAAGCCAGCCACATTTTCAGCGAGGGGATTGAACTCGAGGAGTTCAATCATGGTTGCACCTCACTGATTGATTCAAAGTCTCTCCTGATCATATACTCATCAGAACGTGTGGCAAAGCGGGAGGAGGACATAGTGAGGGCATGCAGGTCAACTGGCACCCGGGTAATAACCATAAATGGATCTTCTGATCTCAATCTGGATATAGATGTACTGGACGAAGCGCATTCGCCGTTTAACTATATCTCTGCAGGGTATTTCATTGCTTATTATCTTGCGTTGAAATCTGGCGTAAATCCAGATCTTTTGAGGTTTGATGAGCCAGGGTATCGCGAGTATGACAGCATAGTATTTCCACCAGGTAGCCACTAACAAATTATGGCCAGAAGACATGTGATCCGGAGTGCAATTCGCAAAGTTTAGTTATGCGGCAGATGCCTGATTCAGCTTGGTAAAGAGTTGCCTGTTTACCAATTACCTTGCAACAACTCAGGTATAGAATGATATGATCTCGCTAAGAGATGATCCGAAGGAGATTTTTGGGAAAAGCTCCTCACAGAGGAGGACAGGATCCCTTACATGCTGACTCCACTTATTTCAAAGGCAGAATGCATGACTATTGATTAATGATCCTGAGAATTTCATCCAGCAGCTTCTTCGTTCTGTCGGGATCATATGTCCGCATTATTGATGGGAGGTCTCCCTGCACCCCTCTTCCTTTCAGTCATCCTGGAAGATGCGATATTCACAACGTCACGCATGCTTTCCAGTATATCCGCAATCTCGTATCGGTGCCTTATCGTAATCAGACCGGTTCCTTTCCACATGATCCCTCTTCTTGTATGTGAAGAATCGATTCCTCGCCGAATTGGCAAGATTCTTCAGATCTACTCCACATAATGAATGGAGTGATCATACTGTTCCAGTTCCCGGAAAAGACTGATCACAACATGGTGAACAAATTCATGCAGAAATTCTATGGGCAGGATTCCACTTCATGGAAAGGCGGATACAGGTATCACAGGCATGGTTTTCTTGAGGATATCCCTCATAGAGAGCTTCTCTGTGGGGTGATCATACTCAGGATCGAGGATAAGGATAGAGTACCGGACTTCCTTGGGAAGTATGTCCTCACGTCACATGTGAGGGAAATCAAGCTTGCTGCAGACGACGAAAAGAAGCTTGGAAAGTATCACGAATAATCTTGTCCCAAAGCCACTTTTTTGATTTTAATATACATAATTCCAGACTGCTTACTTGAATGATGTTTTACCTAAAAAAGGAGCTGGGATCTGTTGATTCTATCGAAAGTTTAAAAACGGTATCCTTTTGTGTATATAACACCGTCGCCTTCCTACCGGGTGCATCTATTATCTCCGGTTCTTATTATGACTAAAAAAAGAACGCGTGGAATAGAAAACCGAGTACTAAACGTTTTATGATCATCACTCCAAAAAGATTTATTCAACGATATACTTTAAGTTAAGTATTCATGGCAGTAGAAGATAAATTGGTTGAGGTTCAAGATAGGATTGAACGCAAGATTGGAGGAATCGGGAAGGGCAAGTACGCCAGAATAGTTAAAATGGCGAGAAAACCAACAAAAGATGAGTATATAAAGGTCCTACTGATTACAGGATTTGGTATAACGCTGCTGGGCCTTCTGGGCTTCGTTATTTATTTGATAATGGGTGTTTATATCAAAGTTCCATAAGGTGTACTTATGACAGAAAATTTAGAGAAGACAGGTTGGATGGAAGTTGATACTAGTGATCGGGTGTTAGGTTGTGGAAGGGAATATGATATACCGATTTCAATCAAGAATACGCATGCTACAAAACGAAAATTCAAGATTTCATTGAGTGAAAACCTATCCCAGAGAGATGCGGGAATAGAATGGAGCGTTTCGTTGACTAATGGTAAGACTGCATCGGTGAGTTTTTCAAGCCAAGAAACGAATCCGGTAGAGGAAACCGTAGATATAGATGGTGACTCTGTCAAGAGAGTTCTCCTCAAGGTTACCACCCCGAGAGGTGGTTTCGACGGTGACAGCTGCAAACTTAGTGTGAGTGTATCAAGTGAGGATCAACTGAACAGGCAGGACTTCAATCTTAATTTTACATTGCGTCCTGTAATTATTGCCGTAAAGACGACCGTTGGAAATGAGTTTCAGGTATCCCTTGATCTTTCCAACAGGAGCCTGAAGAACAAGGATGAACGGAAACTTCCTCAGGATGTTCCACAAGAAGTTATATCCATTATGTCGTCGCGTGACTTGAAGGGTTATGTGTTCGTTGAGACCATGCACCCTGATCTGGTGGAAGCAATAGCTAAGGGTATCAGAGGCTTCAAGGGAATAGTGGAAGGAGACATTTCATTCTCCGAGATCGAGCACTACCTCACGCCGAAACCAGCGGTGACTGGGCTAGATCTCGGTGCATTTGTTGAGCTGGTTGATGGGCCGTTCAAAGGAGAAAAGGCAAAAATAATGTCGATTGACCAGAACAAGGAGGAGGTCACTGTGCAGCTTGTTGAATCAATGGTACCTATTCCTGTTACAGTAAGAGCAGAAGCAATAAGGGTCCTGGATAAGAGATAATACATAAGATGAAGCTGAAGACAAAGTCAAAGGAAAGTCAGAAAGAGTTTGTCCGGAATTTAAAGTCGCTTTACGAAGACCCTTTGAGGATCATCCCAGACTGTATCGAAAAAGGATTCATGTGTCATTTTGAAGGATACAAGAAAAAGCTGGAAAAAATTTCAGAGTCTGGTGATTTTGATAAATATGACAAATCTTCTGACCAGTTTTTAAGAGGAATTGCTGAAAGCCACAGAATTCTTGAAAATGAGAGCGTTCCTCTAATGGGCTTTGTAAGCACACCTTATGGAAAGGTTGAATATGCCAGAAGAGGCGAGGCTGATGAATCGGTTCTAGCTGGCATTCAGAATTATGATGATGACATATGGAGAATGCTGGCATTCTCTTCAATTATAAAAACAAGGAACGTAAAGCTATTTTCATCACAGAATTTTTACCTTGCAACATGCAAGGGGAATGCACCACCCCGGGAATTCTACGAAGATGTACTTAAGGAAGAGGGGATCGGTTACTCACTAAAAGATGATATCATTTGTATTGGTAGCACAGGTGATCATTTTGAGATCAGACATCTTGCTGGCCCTCCATTATACGTTTTTGAAGATTCTGTTTATAATACTATATTCAGGATCATAAAGCATGTTCTGGCTAAGGACGTGATTCACGATTTTTCACTAAAATATGATTACCTGCAGGAGTACACCTCCAAAATACCTGACGATATATTTTACAAATACTTTGATGGAAGGGTTGACGACAGAACTTTTCTTAGAAGCCTTAGGATTTTCAGAATGGATGAGGCGGCTAAGAAGGGCGTGTTTTTCGTGGCAGGGAAACCTTACAAGAGTGTGGATGAACTGATGGCACTGTTTCCGGAACTTAAAGATCTCTCAAGCGTTAGAAATGGGATCAGTTCAATGGGGAAAGGTATAATAATGGATGATCCCAGCGAAAGGAAAATTCTGGAGATATTATGGAACAGCCACTCTAATGAGATTTTGCAGGAGATGTTCCCCGGTAGCAAACCTGAGGATTACAGATCATTGAAAGGAAATCCTATGGAACAGATACAGACAATGAGAAACAGGCTAAGGAGCCTTGAAGTTGACGAGAAGGTGGTAATCAGGCCATGGTCTGATAATTCAAGGTATCTTATAGAAACGGTTATGGCTTTTTACAAGAAAGGGGCTGACTTTGCAAAGAAATTTGGCGAGAGCGAAGCGATTACGCCCATCAAGAAATCAATATTCTGCGCCCTTCTAATAGCGATTGATGGAACTATCGGAAACAGGGAATGGATGTTCTCAAAAGACGAGAAAGCCCTTGGAATACAGATTTCGACGCTATTGTCAGAATTACTGAAAACCCCAGAGAAATCTGCAGAGATTGCAGATATGCTTAAGGCGTATATACCGTAGGTGTGATCATGGCTAGACATTATATCTCCAAAAAGGATGCCAAAACGGTATTGGAAAAGCTGAATGCAGTTGATATCAAACTTGGTGATTCTTCTGAAATAGAGGTTGATGACAGGAAGGATCTCAAACTCTACTACAAGTCGAAGAAAGCGATAGGATTTGAAGGATCTGATGGCCTATTTATTCCGTCATTGTTTGTCCTCAACTCAGCCATGCCGACCAGTTGGTTCATCACTGTTGATGATGGGGCAATTCCCCATCTTATGAACGGTGCGGATCTCTTTGCCCAGGGCATCGTCGACATTGATATGAAAATAACGGAGGATCACATCGTTTTCGTAAGAAACAAGAAAGGTGTATTCTTCGCTGTCGGAAGGACTGTAAGAAGCGCAACTGAAATTATGGCTGACAAAAAAGGTATAGCGGCTAAGCTTCTGCATTATGCACAGGATTCGATATATAATATCTATGCAGTGCAATAAACCGTTCTGAATAGAGATAATTTTAATGATCTTCATAAATGCCTTTTTATACCTTTTCGAAGTTGAACTGTTCAAGAAACACTATTTATATATCGCTAATATTTTGTAAAAATGGATCGCATTGTTTCATCCATATATGATTATTCGAGAAAAGTTGTCGAATCTGGGGTCAGTAGGGATGTCAGGGATGAGATTAAGAAGAGGATAGCGGACTCCATTATTGTCTCGTATGGCGCAAAGGATTCCACACCTGTTGCACTGGCCCGAAAAGCACTTCTCCCTTCTTCCGGGAAATTGAATTCTGGATTGTATTTCAGCCGTGAAAAGGCTTCCGTTGCAATTGCTACATTCATCAATGGAACCATGACAAGGTACCTTGACTACAACGATACATATCTTTCCAGGGAGGCACTACATCCCTCTGACAATATACCTCCCATACTTGCACTATCTGATCCGTTGAATATGGATGGTGAAAGGGTTATAAGATCCGTGGATGTTGCATATGAAGTGGTTGGCGCTCTTTCAGATGCAGTCTCAATCAGAGACCTGGGATGGGATCATGTCACATATATCAGCATTTCTTCTGCAGCTGGCCTGGCAACATTGGCAGATCTAGAACAAGATAAGTTCCATAATGCTATAAATCTTGCATTGAACAACAATATCAGCATGAGACAGACAAGGGCTGGAGAGTTGAGTATGTGGAAGGGTGCTACGGCAGCAAACGCTTCAAGAAACAGCGTATTCGCAGTTCTCCTTGCAATGGAGGGATTTACAGGACCATCGCCGATATTCGAAGGGGAAATGGGATTCTTCAAGCAGGTTTCCGGCGAGTTCGATTTGAAGCTTGGATCAGAGAGGATTCTAAGGACAATGATCAAAAACTATCCGGTGGAATATCATGCAATGAGTGCAGCACAGGCTGCTTGTGATCTTCGCAGCAAGATAGATGGAGAGATAACAGGTATCGAGGTCAAGACATTCACGGTTGCGGATAAAATCATAATAAAAGATCCGGAGAAATTGAGACCAAGGACCAAGGAAACCGCAGATCACAGTATGCCCTTTATAATTGCATATTCTCTCCTTTACGGCGAACCCGATCAATCCTCGTTTGATGATCGGTATCTTAATGATCAGAAGATCCTTAAACTAATTGACACGATGAGTTTCAAGGTTTCCGGGAAGTACGACTCCATGTATCCTGAATACCTGCCATTCTCCATTAAAGTTCATACGACAAAAGGAGAATACTCAGCAGATCTTAACGTTCCCAAGGGTCACTTCAAGAATCCTTACACATGGGACGATTTAGCAAGAAAAGGAAGACGTGTAATGGGTGAGGATCTTTCCAAATCTGTGATCGATGTTGTAAAATCTATTGAAAATAGAAATATCAGCGAGATATTTGAGGTGATCTCTGATGTCCATACTCCGTGATAATGTTAATTCTGGCCCTTCAGTACTGAGGGAGCAGATGAAAGACTTTGTCGTTTCAGCAGGCGTATTCAACGGCATTTCCGCTCTCATCGCCCAGAGGGCTGGTTTCAAATCAGCCTATCTTTCAGGATCAGGCATAGCGGGTGCCATGGGCTTACCCGATCTGTCGGTGACAACGCTTACTGAAGTTTCCACAGAGGTCAGAAGAATTGTCTCTGTTACAGAGATTCCGTTGATTGTTGATGTTGATACTGGATTTGGTGAACCGATTAACGTGATAAGAACGATCAGGGAAATGGAGAGTGCCGGCGCTTCCGGTATCCACATAGAGGATCAGGTTCTGCCCAAGAGATGCGGTCATCTATCAGGCAAGGCTGTTGTAAGCAAAAACGATATGATAAAAAAAATCAAGGCCGCGGTATCTGCCAGAAAAAATCCTGATTTTGTGATCATAGCCAGGACTGACGCAAGAAGCGTGAACGGTCTGGAAGATGCGATTTCCAGAGCCAATGATTATGTGGATGCAGGCGCTGATGCAATTTTCTCAGAGGCACTTGAAACTAAGGACGAATTCATGAAATTTTCCAAAGAGGTCAGGGCCCCCCTTATGGCGAACATGACTGAGTTCGGCAAAAGTCCCCTGCTCAGCGTAGATGAACTTCGCAGCATCGGTTACAGAATGGTAATATTCCCGCTGACTGTTTTCAGAGCTGTGCTAAAAAACATGGATTCTATCTACAGAAATCTATACAGCGCTGGTACACAAAGGGACTTCATGGATTCCCTGATGAGCAGAAAGGAATACTACGATATCATTGGCTATTCAGATTACGAGAATGAGGACAGAATCCTGGGAATGGAGGAATAAGCCAATGACGAGCCTTGTTGCACCAAAAGGACTTGAAGGAGTTGTCATAGATCGGACAGCAATATTCACCACTGATTCTTCAGGAAGCCTTCTCTATAGAGGATATGGTAAATATAAATGATAGTTTTATTCACTATTAATCCACATTTTATTGGCAATGAAAGCTGAAGAAGTTATGAACCTATTGTAAATATCCCGAAAAACACTTTATGCTTATGCAAAGGCAGGAAGGATTTGTTACACTGTAATCCCAAACAAAAGATACAACTACAGTGAGGAAGATGTTTACAGAATTTTCTATAAGGGTGTAAAAAGAAAGACGGTTCTCTATGCACGTGTATCAACAGCGGATGGAAACA
>JBBYJL010000060.1:0-8295 GCA_043196285.1 Thermoplasmataceae archaeon
GGAAGAAATGAACTCTCTATCAGGAGAGGTGCAATGAGGAGTTTTTCCTTTGGACAGAGATCTCTTACAGTATCTGACATGCTTTCTGAGATGGAGTCTTATGTCCAGTATTTCGAGGATTTGGGTGAAGACCTGAAACCTGATTTTTCGAGACTTCAGGAATTGGAAAAGAGGATCCGTAAAATACTGGATATGAACTAAACGAAAATATCGGAGTTATTATAAACTCCGGATAACATATTTTTAGGATTTCAAGCTGGATCACGGTGAATTTTGTTGTTCTGCTTATTCGTGGATCCTAAATTCTCCTGTCAGAACTCAAGAAGTTGCGATAAAATATTGCGTCAGCCCTCATGCTAAGTCATGTTGAATTTTGCACAAATAACCTTATGCAGATTAAATTTACCGCAACCCGGTTAGTTCGGAAATACGATTATATATAACGTAAGCATTGTGAAAAATTCAGATTGAAACATGCAGTTCAGATATATTTTCTGACCATGTCAATGTTTGAGGTGTTAATTTGAAGAGAAGTTCAAGAGACTGGAAAAAGCGCGGCAATATGCGCTGGAAATGGAAAAAGAAGCGGATAAGAAGACTAAAAAGAGCTAGGAAGGCCAACAAAAGCTAATGCAGGAATATCACCCTGTCATTTTCTTTCAGCTATCGACACCGAAACATTTTTAATTTGTGCTGGGGGAACATTTCTTTCGCAAATTAACGAATTAGATCGAGATTGGTTCTATTAAAAATCAATGTATTTCCTGTCCATCGGCAGGCAGAAATGAAAGTGGCAGGATTGCATATTGCTCCGTGAACGCCTGCGTCCGTAAAGTCAGGTGTCTTGGCATATTGGATAAAATACATTCTGGCAGGGGATAATTCAGGCCCATGGAGATTCTGCCAGCTACCTTTAAAGTGGGAAAAGTACTGCAAGATCAGGTCACTTTTACACCTGTCTCAATAAATTCTGCTGGATTTCGGTGAATATCCCGTTTCATGGTTTCTGGACTGATCTGTTATTGAGGAGATAGGCAATTCTTTCAGCGTTCTTCTTGTAACCTTCAAGCGCTATCTTGAGATTAACCTCTACCCAGCCCCAGGCTTTCAGCAGATCACCTGACCTGATCCTGTATTTCTTGGTTTTTCCCTCCTGTGTCTCTTCCAGGATATCCAAAGACTTCAATTTATTAAGATGCCTATAGAGTGTTGTTCTGCTGGTTTTCAGGTATGACATCAACTCGTCCCCGCTCCACCGTCTATCACTGTTGAGAAGGAAGCATTCCTTGAAAAGTCTGAAGTACGCTGAAGCGGTTATGGAGCTCATATCAGTATCAGGGCTAAGCCTTGGTATGTAGCCAATATCCGATAGAAAATAAGCTATATTCCTGTCTAGATCGTCAGAAACTACTCTCGTTGGTGAAGAAATTATAGTAATTTTAAACATACTCTGTTCAAGCTTACAGAATTTTAGTCAATATGTATTTTTGCTAATCATGGCATCGATCCATAATATGTGTAAAAATTTGGCGGATAAAAGGATTTAAACCTGCTTTCGACATAACTCCACTGAATAATGGAAGTAACATGGAAGCAGTAAGAATAGGAAAATTTGAAGTTGGGCTAACGAAAGGCCTCCTTGCAACCTCAGTATTCGGACATGATAGTCGTGACATAATTTCGAAATTTGACTCCGGTCATTACGATAAAGACTCGCTCTTTGAGATCAGGTATGACATGTTTGATGTGATAGACAGGAATGACCTTGTAAATCTCTTAAAAAATCTGGCCAAAAGAGATGTTGGCTATATTTTTACTTTCAGATCCAACGATCATGCCAGAGTTAAGGAATTATACAGGATCGCTATGGATATAGAGGCTCCGGCTGTTGACATTGATTACGGTGCCTACTCTTCATTGCGCCCATACATAACCGGTACCAGCACAATTCTATCCTATCACTCATATTCAGTGGAGCCCCTGAACAGGATCTTGACTAAACTTAGGAGAAGAGAATGCGACGTTTATAAGGTAGCGATCAAATACAATGATGCGTCTGAATTTTTTAAAGACGTTTCAAGAATGATCAGATTTAGATCGATTTCAGACAAACCGTTGTCTTTCATTCCAATGGGTTCCATGAACTCTTTCCTGAGAGTTATTTCTGCAATTTATGTTTCTGACCTGAATTATGCAATGGATGAAACTGCAACTGCAGAGGGTCAGATTTCAGTATCAGACTTCAAAAAATTGTATGCGGCTGCTTCAAGGTTGGGATGATTTTCTCTAAATCGCGGTTCAGCCAAATATTCCTATTATGCCGGCGACAACGAATCCCACGCCCACTGAAGCAATCAGCAGTCCCATGATTCTGCTGATGATCATTGACCCGGTTTTTCCAAGCCTCCTGAATAACGGGAGAGAATATCGCAATATGAAGTAACTAACTATCATCACGATGGCAATTGCAATTATTACCAGAATCTTATCCAGCAAATCAACACTCCGCAGGTTAAAATATATGATTGCGGTGGTAATAGATCCAGGACCGGCAAGAAGAGGAGTTCCTATAGGCGTGATTCCAATGGCCTCTCTCTGATGGGATTCCTCTTGCTCATCAGCTGTGAGTTTTGTATTGGAGGTCCTTCCCTGTAGCATGTCAAATGCAACCTTAAAAACAAGAATTCCTCCGGCAATCTGAAAATCATAGATGTCTATTCCGAACGCGGAGAATATATATGTCCCCAGAAACATGAAACCGAGTACCATCCCCGCTGCAACCAAGACACTTTTCCTTACAACTCCTAATCTTTCCTTGATTGAATATCCTTCGGTCAACGATACGAGTATAGGAACTGCTCCTATGGGGTTCAGTATGGCAAACACAGCAGCGATTACAGTAAGGAAGAAGAGGAGATCTGACAACGGGAGGTCAGTTCATGCAACTTTATAAGATTATTTTGTATGGCTAATGTGTTTAGATTCGCGCCATGATTACCGCCAGTTACCATCAGTTCACATTCCGTTTCTGATAGACGTGAACCCTGATATTTTGTTGCGGGTAATGGGTTTAAATCGGTCGAATATAATTTTAGAATGATATTTGTGTACAGAGCAGTATTTTATTGCTTCCATTACAATGTTTGTGTGTTATATTGCTTGGGAGGTAATTTATACATGTTAACGATGACGTGTGAATGGTTAATTATAATTTCCTCAAAAAACTGATGGTCGTCGGGGAAAGGCACATTCTGGAGGAAATAATAACCTACGTAGAAAAGGCCAAGCTTGCAGGCGAGAACCTCAAGGAAGCAATGACAGGAACTCCAGAAAAAATAAAACTTGCCAACGATTCGATAAGGGATATTGAGAAGGAGGGCGACGTTATGACCATGGACCTCAAACATGAGATAACCAATGGAGCCATAAGTTCCACCCTTATGAGTAATTTATCTGAACTCATAGAAAAATGTGATACCCTGCTCGATACTTCCTACTTCATAAGCAGGGAGATCAAACGAATGTCCAATGCACTTCCAAATTATCCGGAAAGCGAGAGGCAGTTAATACTGAAATCCTATGCCGTTTTCGAGAAAATGCTTGACACTGATTCTCTTGCACTCGATTCCCTTAAAGGAATGCTTCTTTCCAGGGATATCCAGGAGATGAAAAAATTCAGACTCGCCATTGAAACTGATGAGGAAAAGGTTGACGAATTCAAGGATGACCTTATTGACGACCTTTACAGGAAATCTACCAGCCTTTCATACCTGTCTTTCTCACACCTGATCAACGTTGTGCACAAGGTTGACGATCTTCTGGATGACTGTGAAGATATATCTGACATAGTGCTTACGATTATCACCTCTCTTACGAAATGAGGATATGATATACTTTATTATAATCGCCCTGTTGACGGGTCTTTTAACCGCATTTGTGGCTGGGAACAATCTTTCTGCAGCAGTTGGTACTCTAATAGGCGCAAGGATCACAAGCAAGTTAATCGGTCAGATTATAGGCATGCTCGGGTTTTCTTTGGGCCTTCTCCTGGAGGGATCATTCCTTAATAAAGCGGCCACTTCGATTTTGGAAAGAACTTCTCCCATAATTGCTTATGTGCTCTTCATTTCTCTTATACTCTTCGTAGTGGCAACATTACTGCGTTCACCTCTTTCTCTCACAATGGCTCTGGTTGGAACTGCGATTGGCGTCTCTTTCAGAATAGGCTATAGTGTGTCAGGCAGTTATATTCTGCTCCTGGTTTCCACCTGGGTTCTTGCTCCTGTTTTGTCTATACTGATTTCTATGTATTCAAGCAGGAAAATGAGTGACCATAATTTCAGGAATCCATGGAGGGTTGCATATCTATCAAAAATTCTTTTGTTAGTGATATCGTTCTTCACTGCATTCACCCTTGGAGCAAATACATTGGGCCTTATAGGGGCGGTTGCAGGAATAACTCCGCTGATTCTGCTGATTATGGTTATTGGTATAATAATTGGAACAATGACGCTTGGTGCAGGCGTAATCAAAAGAGTCGGGGAAGAAATGTATTCAATGAGATATTCCAATGCACTGATATCGCTGCTTGTTTCTTCAGCTGCTGTTGAGGCTGCTACATTTGTAAGCGTACCTTTATCGAATACACAGACTCTAACCTCAAGCGTCCTGGGTACGGGACTTTCATACAAATACAAGGCGCTTTATCTGAGACCTTTTTTTATAGTAGTGATCACATGGATTTTTTCACCACTAATTGGGTTCGCGCTTGGTTATCTGTTCTGAAATTCCTTGGACTCTCATCTTTTTTTATACTTCAGCAATCCGCTCCTTCTTAAAAATCTCGAAATGCCCTCTGAAATACTTGTTCCCGTAAAGAGAAAATACAATAGCATCAGGAATACGTACCCGATTGTGATGTATACCAGAAAGGTTACCAGAATAGACCCCAAACCTATTTCAAGGGACAGATACAAAAGGGCAATCACGAGGGCGCCGGGGATGATCCACCTGATAAGTATTCTTCCGTAGTGTGTCTTTTCATTAACTGGTACTTCCCGGAGCTTCCATCTCTGTTCGAGGAGGTGATCCATCTTAGCATCCTCTTTCCTGTTTGGATACTGATCGGTCTTTTTGCTGTCCAAGGTGGACTCTTTACTATAGAATGGATATAAATTTTTCCTGCCTTGAAAATGATCCTGTTGCTGAACCTATAATTATAATAGGACCGCCCTGCATGGAGCTCCATCCTGCCCCATCTTTAATGGAAGGCATACGAAATCATATGTTCCGGGGGTCACATCCTTGAGATACAGACCTTCTATTATAACTGCGTCATTGGAAAGCAATGTGATGTGAACTTCCCTGTTGCTATGGAATTTCTCTATGGAGAGATAATCTATGCCAACCACCTTGACCCCAAGTTTGATGAGTTTCTTTGCCCCAGCAAGGTTCAGATAGGTAAAGTCTGTCCTGAATTCTGAGTACATTCCGGAATTCTTTGTCTTGAATAGAACAATTTTTTCGGTTTTATCCGGGATATCTTTGGCGTCAATTTCATCTCCTTTCACCTCTATTACTGATGCCTTCCCAATAAATCTCTCCACATCAATTTCTGATACCTTCTTTCCATTTTCAATCATATGGAAAGGTGCGTCAAAATGAGTACCGCTATGAGTTTCCATGATGATCCTTGTTATATGAACCTTATCCTTTTTGTAGGTTTTGAATTCGTATTCCTCGTATGGCATATCACCCGGGAAAGTAATGATCCCGTTTCTCAATGGCAGACTTATATCTATCATAAGGAGCAATCACTTCTTGATACATAGAATTTCGTCGTCTCTCACTAAAAAAATATAATACATGCGATCTTATATGGTCGTGTCTTAAAGAAGATGCCACTGTAGCTCAGTCGGCAGAGCAACTGATTTGTAATCAGTAGGTCGGGGGATCGAAACCCTCCAGTGGCTTCCTTTATCCTGATATGGGCCAACATACGAAGATGGTAATTGCCTGATTCCGGAATGTGATCAACACCGCCTGTTTTTCTTTTGCACAATCTGGCATTCCTGTATTTTCAGCTTAAAAATTGTAATCTTGATCAATGAAAATAATCCTGGTCTCTCCTGGAAGTCTTCTCATCACGCTCTGTACTGTTAATCTTTAGGAATAGCGAATTCATCCTATTGCAGTGTTCGCCCGGAAGTTTAAATTCCAGGTTCAAAGTAAACACATTTAAGGTAGTGACCGATTAATAAGAGGTATGTTGAGTGTAGAAATTTTCAAATGGCTTGATGACAGGCTGCACAATTGTAAATTTGACCTGGCATCCAGTGGCATGCCAGGATACAGCCTTGGGCAAATTTCACTGGACAATGAACAGCTATCTGTCGGTTATGAAGAAACCAGGAAGATGCTTGTGAAGAAACTATCAAATCTTTATGGCGTGCATGAGGAGAATGTTATTCCTGTCAATGGCGGATCAGAGGCGATATTTCTAGCTGCATCATATCAGAAGCTTTGTTCAAAAAGAACTGTCATTCCAGTGCCTGAATACGAGCCTATTTTTAAGGTTCCCGAATTCATAGGACAGAACACTCTGAAAGTTCAGAGCAGTAATCTTCAATCGGTATTGAACACCGGGGACTCCATAATGATGACCTCTCCAAACAACCCTGAAGGCACTATCAGGGCCACCGGTAAATTGATGGATTTCATAAATGACAATAATGGTTCGGTTAAATATGTGTCTGAAACATTTTCTGATTTCGCATCTTTTGATGCACCTAAAACAATTTTCAAGCCGGATCGTGGGATTATCACTTCAGGCACCCTGACAAAATTCTATGGGCTATCAGATGTAAGATGCGGATGGATGATTGCTGATGATGATGCGATCATGCGACTGAAAACGATCAAGAACATGATTAACGTTAAAAATTCCGCGTATTCTCTTGCAGCTGGATTGTACGCTCTGAACCACAGGGACATTTTCGCATCCAGAGCCAGGAAATTGATGGATGAAAACCGAGAGATTGTTAATGCATTCCTTGAGAGATGTGAGATTACAGATTCAGCAAGAAGACTTAATTCCACCACCATATTTTTGAGGTATAAAGGCGGTGATGATTCTCTGATGCTTGCTTCCAAAATATTCTCAGAAACTGGTGTATTGGTAACACCGGGAATATATTTCGGGGAGGATCGCGCTCTCAGAATTGGGTATACTGCCGAACCTGAAAAGCTTACAGAGGGGCTTGATCAACTGCAAAAATTCCTGAGGAACCATGTGAAAGAACTTCTATGAACTAAAAAATAATTTATCATGCCCGGCTATCCCCTCCCTGTATGAATAAAATATTTCCAGAAGACATGAACATTCTCATTACCGGCGGAGCCGGTTTTATTGGTTCCAATGCTGTTGAATCACTTGTGGAGAACAATAAGATAACTGTAATGGACAACCTCCGTAATGTGGATGACAGATTTATAAAGCGCTTCATAAACCACAAGAATTTCACTTTCAGAAAGCTGGATATAACTAAAAGTTCAGACTTTGCTGGGTTAGGTAACTTCGACCTCATTCTGCATCTTGCTGCCAACTCAGATGTGCGCGGCGGATCAGAAGATCCGGAGACCGACTTCATAATTAACGCTCAGGGTACACTGAATGTTCTTGAGTTCATGAGAAGGACCGATACGAATAGAATCATGTTCGCCTCAAGTTCCACCGTTTACGGCGAAGCTTCAACATTACCCACTCCTGAGACCTATGGTCCGTATCTGCCAATATCCACCTATGGCGCCTCAAAAATGGCCGGAGAAGGATTTATCTCTGCATATTCCCACTATTACGGTTTCGTCGGTGCGATTTTCAGGTTTGCCAACATAGTTGGAAAAAATTCCACGCATGGAGTCATTTTTGACTTTATAAATAAGCTCAGAAGAAACAGTAGGGAGCTTGAGATACTTGGAGACGGGTCCCAGAGAAAGTCTTACCTTCACGTTAGTGACTGTATAGGTTCAATGTTTCATATAAATTCATTGCTGAGGAAGACTGATGTTTATAATCTGGGGAACCTTGAAACAACCTCAGTCCTGAAGATTGCTGATCTTGTAATCAGGGAAATGAAATTGAGTAATGTCGAAAAGAAACTTACTGGAGGTCTAGAAGGCAGAGGCTGGAAGGGGGATGTAAAATTTGCCCAGCTGTCCATTGACAAGCTCAAATCTACTGGATGGGTGAACAGCTACAGCAGCGACCTTTCAGTGGAAATCGCAGTGAAAGAGGCG
>JBBYJL010000061.1:0-8026 GCA_043196285.1 Thermoplasmataceae archaeon
TTTGCAATACTTTTCTGGTGGTGGGGTCATCCAATAGTATACATAGCGGTCATTCCATTTTTCGGACTCATCTACGAATTGATTTCAAAATTCACGGACGCCAAGGTATTTAGTTATAGATCAGGTGTTTTCGGCCTTGGCCTGCTCACTGCTCTTAGCATGTCGGTCTTTGGGCATCACCTTCTGAACTCGGGCCTTGGCTATGACTGGGTCCTGCTCTTCGAAACCACTTCCTTTGCTGTTGTCATACCCTCGGCAATTACTGTATTTAACTGGATCGCTACACTTTGGAAAGCAAATAAAATAAGGATGACAACGCCGATGCTTTTCGTGATCAATGGCATAATTGATTTCATTATAGGAGGAATAACGGGGGTGATGCAGGTAAATCAGGCTCTCAATCAGCTTGTTCATGGAACCTACTGGGTTACCGGGCATTTCCATTTCATCTTCATGGGAATTACAACCGGCATAACCTTTGCTGCGTTTTATACTATATTCCCAACAATAAGCGGAGGAAGAACTTACAATGTCATGCTTGCCAGGACGCATTTCTACCTCACTGCGATAGGATCGCTCATAATGTCCTTTGCATGGTCAGTTGGAGGTTTCCTTGGGATGCCGCGAGCCGTGGCTGGCTATTTCCCGTGGTTCCAACCCTATCAGGATGCTTCAATTGTTGGTGGGGTGATCATAGGTATCGGGCAGTTGGTTTTCCTCTATAATATGGCGGTTAGCTGGCTCCATAGCCCGTCAACTTCAGAGGATAACGTTCTTGATGTCCCTGCAAACGTAGGATCTAAGGGATCTCAACCGGTCGACAAAATTGTGCCTGATGTGCCATCAGAAAGTGTATCGTAGGTGAAAATCAATGAATGAGAAAGGAAGTAAAACTGGTGTTGTATTTGCTGTAATCATACTCCTAATAGTTTCAATGGGACTGTACCTTGCATTGGACTACCCGCAGACATCTTCATTTTCTTTACCACCTGCTCCGTCCGTCGCTCCACACACTGTTAACGTAACACTATGGGCTGACGCAAGCGGCTGGGACTACAACCATGGAACTGTGAATCCTACAATAACTATTCTTAATGGAACCCTGGTTCATTTTACTATCATTGAAGAAGATGGCCAGCCACATACATTTACAATTAATCCAGGTCCGACTGAGAGTACTGTTTTTGACACTCTCCTTTCAATTTCTCAGATAACGACAACCCCTGGCGCTGTTTCCCATGCCAGCGCTTATTTCCCTAAGGTAGGAGTTTACACATACTGGTGCACCGTTCACCCTACCACAATGGTTGGGCTAATATATGTAAATTCAAGCCTTCCTTCACATGTCTATACATTCCCTAAGCCCCCTGCAAATATGAGTGCAAATTATAATACCTCACTTACAGCTTGCAACAACTGCTTCATAGGACCAAATGGAATATCGAATCCATCGTTGTTTTATCAGAATGGATCCCTTGTAGAGTTTCATATCGAGCAAAACGGGACTTCAAATCATTCGTTTGTAATAGCGCCTGGCAACGTGGAAAGCAGCTACAACGCCACGATCATCAATGCATCCCAGATGGGTAATGTCAATGGAAAAGTTGCAACCGCTCAGGTTTACTTTGACAAATTGGGAGAGTATACTTACTGGGATTCATATTTTCCATCATCAACTGAAGGACATATTTTTGTCGTGTCACACAATATAAGTTTATCTATTACAGCTCTGAAGAACGGTCTTGAGTACAATGGCAGCCTCAACTGGACTATTCCAGCCATGAACGGAACTGAATTGATATTCAACGTTGCTGATACTGGTCATTACAATTATTCAATCATATTGCTGAATGCGTCGCATTCAGCTGTCGCATATGTCCAGAATACCACCAACAGTTCAGGTGTTTCTGAATTCGCATTTTATGGATATTCAGCCTTTACCGTGAAATACAATGCCACCAGCAACATACACAGAGATTCCATACTTTACTATAACAATGCAATGAATATCACCCTTTATGCTGATGCAAATGGCTGGAATTATACGAAGGGTGCTGTAAATCCAGTATTTAATATAACAGTTGGAACTTTGGTCAAGTTCGATCTGGTTAATGTTGATGGGTTGTATCATGAACTGCTAATAAATCCTGGTGCAAATGAGAGCCTTCAGAACAGCACTATGGTTGCAGAAGTAAACCACACAATACACTCATCTACAGGCTATTACCTGTTCGATACTGTATCTGTATACACCTATTGGGACGCTTTCCATCCTTATACAGCGGTTTCCACTATTAACGTGACGAACTCTACTTCCTCAATTTCTTCTGCTTCAGTTTCTGTTAATAGTTTAGTATTAGTAAATCATACAGTAGTATCTGCAGGTGTAACAGAAGGTCAAAATAATGAACTTGAAAGATTTTTTGAGAATTTCTAAAGCTGAAATTACCCTTCTTATCCTGATAGTTGCTGTTACTGGATTCATTTCTGCTCCATCTGCCTCTTCAAAAGTGTTTCTTCTGGTTCCGCTCATTTTTGCGGGAGCCTTTGCCTCAATGTCTGCTTCTGTCCTTAACAATGTCTATGACATGGACCTGGACTGGAAGATGAAGAGAACATCGTACAGAAAGGAGATCGTAAACAGCGAAAGCTACAGAAGAATCACGATCCTGGCGCTTGTCATGCTTGCCTTATCTCTGGTTGTATCTTATATATTCATTAATCTTCTGACTATGGTATTCATATTCGCAGGATTTCTTAGTTATGTAGTCCTTTACACCATAATGCTGAAGAGGAGAACCAGCCTTAATATAGTCATTGGAGGAATTGCTGGAAGTTTTCCGGCGCTTGCTGGTTGGGCATCGGTAACAGGGGGAGTTTCCTGGACAGCTATGTTCATTGCAATGCTGGTATTTGTCTGGACACCTACACATTTCTGGAGCCTGGCAATGGGAACAAGTGAGGAGTATAAGCAGGCCGGTATTCCCATGCTTCCAGCAGTTGTGGGCCAGCCAAAGGCAGCTAAATATATCGTTGTTAACACGATCGTGATGATTGTTTACAGTCTGCTTCCATTGTATTTTCACCAGATTGCTGTTGGGAGACTATATTATTTTGTAGCTGTTGCCGCTGATCTGATTCTGGTGTATTACCTGGCCGCATCTTTTGCGGATAAACTTTCAGTGAAGTCCTTCAGGAAGACATTTCACTATACCAACCTGTATCTCCTGATCCTCCTTGTCTCCATATGGTGGATCGTTGCATGAAACGATTTCTTTGGGGTATATCAGCATATATCATAGTAATCGTCTCTTTGGCTGCATATTTCTTTTTTCTGTTCCGGGATAACCTGGTTTATATCGAACCTCAGGTATCCACATTTTCACTCTCGCTGATAATTATTATTTTTATTCTTTCTCTATCTCTGATATATGATACAAGGAGAATACAAAATACAAGACGTTACTTGATGATGTCTTTCCTTTTTATCATCATAATTTTGATACTGGTAACCCCAAATCCTGTTTTTGTTGTCCCAAACTCATATCCGGCAATTTTGCACACAGTTGCTCTGGTCTTCACTAATTTTCTGTTTCTTCCCTTCCTGATCATAGCCTTTCTCTTCGCCCTGCTGATTTACAGGAAAGAATTTCCTGGTGCCAATAGCAGCCTTATGCTGCTTATTTTTATAGCTCTTGGTCTTTTCATGGTACTCGTTTCCGGTATCCTGCGGATGAATCTATTTGGAACGGGAAAACTTCTGGTTGGATCGATATATGATGATGAAAACCCGGCTGGTGTTCCTGTGCTTTTCGCTTATTCTCTTGTTCTTTATTCCAATACGT
Organism: Thermoplasmataceae archaeon; assembly: GCA_043196285.1. Lineage (GTDB taxonomy): Archaea > Thermoplasmatota > Thermoplasmata > Thermoplasmatales > Thermoplasmataceae > JAKAFX01. Next base: position 3,846 of record JBBYJL010000061.1, read on the forward strand.
TTGTGACCACCTTGAGTGTTCAGTTTATAGTTCTGATACTTATAGATCTCTCCCTAATTGTCCAGAATTTCAGTTTCATCTTCAAACTTGTCAGCAGGGATAGAAGTTATATTGCCTCCAATGCAGTTTCAGCAGCGCTTATCACTGTAAGCTGCCAGTGCGAGGGGCTCATAGCAACTCTTCCGGCGATTGCATCTCTTCTCGTATCGATCCTGATATATCCTCTCATAATAGAAGGCGTGTTACTTGTATTATTTACCAACATCCTGCTTCACTTTTATTTTCTGAAGGGCAAGAAATACTTACCCTTTGAGAATGGTACCTTCCATAGACTCATGGAAAGGAGAATGATGATTCTTCCCATGGTTGCACCAATCGTTATACTGGTTTTAGGTAGCTTGATTGGTCTTCAATACAGCATCTATTTTCTATATGGAGTCAATATACTGATGTTCATAGGCGGTGTCATTTTCTTCGGGTTTCTTAGGACGGTTATGCAGCTTGAATACAGGCTTGATTATGTCAGATCAGTTTCTCTGTTTGTTATATCTGCTGTCCTTATGTTTTCATGGTTTATCCCTTTCCTTACCTCGTCTGTCATAAACAGTAACGCATTGTATGTTCTGATGGTCATCCTGACATTTCTGTCCGGGATCACGACCAGTATACTTTACAATGGACTGACGGATCGTTCAAGGGGAATCCTGATCGAGTCGGCTGCAATGATGTTCAGTCTTACTGGACTTATTATGCTATATGCCTCGCTCGAATTGAGGTCTAATCCATGGAATATGTTCGCAAGTTACTCTGTTTCAGTTTTTGCAATCCTGCTTGTCATGCTTTCATTCCCATTGCTCTGGCTGACAACCAATATTGCACTCAACAGAACGGTGAGGGCTGGTTGAATGGACTTACCCGTGCTTAAGCAGAGGAATTCACTCATTCTCTTTTTAGGATCAGAGATGTTTATATTCTTCCTTTTTTACGGCTTTCTTGCATACGCGAGAAATAGCGTAATTTCCGCCATTTTCTACGATACGTACATCTACCTTTCCCCACTTCTTCTTGTGATAATGATATTGTTCATTCCCTCCCTGAGGTCCAAGCTTCCCAGGGTTCTCGGGTCCAAGGACATGTTCATACTTTTCTTCGTCGTGGTTGCATGGATTTATGTGTGGGGCCTGCGCCGTATCAACCCGCTGTATCTTTTCTACCCGATTGCATTCATTGATGAGATTAATTTCAGGTATGTAGCTACTGAATTCATATCCGTTTATACCGGAAGATCAAAGGCAATTATAATTCAGGCTTTTCTGTTCATGCTGCTTTATTCCAGCTACCTCGTATTTGAGAGTGGGGGATATCCGGGATATTATGCCCTGCTCTACCTGGTTGATATGTTTTCAATGGGTATACTTTATGGTGCCATCTACTTCGTGAGAAATAACATCTACATCGATATTGCGCTACATCTCTCACTTTTTGCAATGATACCGATATTACCGGCTTATCTTGGATGGATACCATACTCGATGCTCCCCACCTGATCGCAGGTATGATTTAACATTGCGACTGGCAGGTCTAATTTTCAGGATGTGAATGAATCTGACATTCTGTCCTTCCTGAAGGATCGGATATTTCTGTTTCATTGAAAGTGCCTTTATCATTCATTCCGAAGGTCTTATTCAATCTCACACTCTTTTTACTGATCTTAATCAGGCCTTAATTCCCTAATGCCTTTGGGTATTCGTCCTGTTCTATCTTTATTCGTTATATATTTATGGCAATTCAGTTTGGCAGCAATCTTGCTTTACAAGATTGAACATTTGTTAATGATACACGCCTGTCCTTGAATATCTCGCCAAGGCGTTTCTGGGAATATTCATTACTCGGTTTCTTGAGCTCGTTCTTCTGATCATCTGTGAGATGCATGTTGAAAGCAGTTTCCATGACCATTATGGCCGATTCCCTCAAGACAGAAAGGCGATCTTCTTCACTGATGCCGTGCTCCCCGGGTTCAAGGAATTTTGAAGTCCTGACGTATACTGATCTCATCTCCTCTATCGTAACGGGTAGCCCCTTCTGATTCGTTCAATATACCGCCTCTATATTTGATGCGTATGTAACGATACGAATTTGCGTACTTATGACTCCCACGGGGAACCATATCTTTCGATTTCTCATTCCAGAAAATACGTCTTCCTGCCTCGGTTGAATGTAGCATTTTGGGGCATCCATTTTTTCATGCCTCATCAGCAGACGTATCTGTTTAAGTCCAAGTCCTTCTTTGCACAGAAATATTGCATAAAACTCCGTGCACAATAAGCAGAAAAATTTATACTGGTTTTGAAGGCGAGCTCGTAGATCTTTTGTCGGTCACACTGTAAGTCGTTGCCTTCTTTTTAGAGTTGTCAACACAAGAAGAGAATCATACAGGCTCAAAGACCACAAAATAAATAGAAATATTGGACGGAATGAGGAGAAATAGAAGTAAAGGAAAGTCTAAAGATGAATGGAAAATTTTTAATGGACATTTTTGGAAAAAAGTCAATTCGCATTGACAAGAGATGGGCAATTTGAAATCTAAACCTACGCGGAAATGCAATCCTTAAAGTCTATCAATGAAATCAAAATCACCTCCAGAAGTTCAGTTTTTTCATCTTCCTGTCCCCAATGCCGCCTATTGAATGTAGTTCTCTGACATGCGTTAAAATTTGGCATTAATGAGATTCTCTGCGAATTTGCCATAAATGGAACGGAGCTCCTAACATAGCAACTCAGATATAAGATCATCAGCTTGGAAGGATTGTAAGATAAGCCACATCCATAACAGGTCTACTTAAGGGTAGGGCATGTTTAGACATCCATCAAAGATGTGACTTTATCCAATAAAATTAGGATCTTCCAATTTTGAACTGAAATATGATATGGAAAAACTCCGTTAGACAGACAATCCGTTTAAATAGAGATACTTTTGAAAGAGATGGACTTTTAATAGTTGAGAGGAAATAAATTATTTCCTGTCAGCCAATTTTACATACGGTCTAAGGCTCGGTCCTTTGTAGATAGCCCTAGGCCTGATAAGTCTCTGCTGCTCCTCATCATATTCTATGAAGTGTGCTACCCAGCCGGTAATCCTTGACAGTGCAAACAGGGCAGTGTATATATTGTTCCGCAGAGGGAATCCCATCGACAGGTATACCAGTCCTGAGAAGTAATCGGTGTTAGGGAAAATCTTCCTTCCAGCATACTGCTTGAGACCGAGTTCCTCCACCTTCACTGCTATCTTGTAAAGTTCGCTCGCTTCCTTGTTGTTCATTACCATACTTTCTGCATATTTCTTGAATATCTTTGCCCTTGGATCATAGGTCTTGTATACCCTGTGTCCAAAACCCATTAGCCTCTTATTTCCCGTGACTATATTCTTATTGAACCAGTCCTCCGCATTACTCTCCGAACCGATCTCCTTGAACTGAGCGATTGCAGCCTCCGCAGCCCCACCATGAAGGGGTCCCTTCAGGGCAGCCAAAGCCGCTGTTACACCAGAGTAAATATCGGTTAGCGTCGATACTGCAACAAGACCTGTTGTGGTGGAAGCAGGGACTTCGTGATCCGTATACAGAATAAGGGCATCGTTCATCGCACTGATTTCGCTTTTAGAAGGCTCCTTTCCGAATGTTGCCTTCAGGAAACTATGTGCTAGACTCTCTGAATGTTCAGGTATTGCAGGCGGCATTCCCATGATGTGCCTGTAAACATTGGCTGTTACTGCAGCCATCCTGCCTATTGCCACTGCAGCAACATCCCTGTTGGTGTCTTTGTTCCACTTGAATTTTGTTTCTGCTGCCGCCATTGCAGCGAGGGCTGTCATTTGCATCGCAACCGCGTCAGAATCTCTCGGTAACTGCCTGATTATGTTAATGATGTAATCTGAAATTTTATATCCACTTTCTATCTTGTCCCTGAATGAGCTCAATTCTGAAGGCGTGGGAAGTTTCCCATAAAGGAACAGGTACTGGATCTCCTCAACACTACCCTTACTGTTTATGATGTCTTCAATGGAATAGCCAGCATACATCAGTATTCCTTTTTCGCCATCTATGGTGGTAAGTCTTGTCCATTTTATGTTTACATCTTCCAGTCCCTTGCTAATCTCTTCAGATTCGATCATTGTATATGAT
>JBBYJL010000003.1:0-48772 GCA_043196285.1 Thermoplasmataceae archaeon
CTCCTACACATCAATATTCAGAAGAATAAGGAGGATCAAGGTTCCTGATATCATGAACCCTTCAACATCAGTGGCAGTGGATTCAACAGGCTTCAAGACCACAATCAGGGGTGATTGGTTATCGAACAAATGGGCAAAGAAGAGGAGGGGGTGGATCAAGATCCATGTATCTGCCGATACAGAGAAGATCATGGCATCCCGCATCTCCATCACCAGGGAGAACAGCCATGATGCCACTCAGTTCGGTAAGCTTATCACCGGATCAGAACAAAAGGTATTCGCAGACAAGGCATATGATTCCAGGATCATTTTCAATCTGTTGAGGAATAATGGCAGCGAGGCCATTATTCCACTGAGGAAGAACTTCAACACCTTATCAGGAACATCTCCCCTGAGAGGTAAAACAGCAAGGGAGATCAGGAAGATAGGAGAGGAACAGTGGAAGATCATCCATGAATATGGAAAGAGATGGGCCGTGGAGATATATTTCTCAGGCCTGAAGAGGGTCATGGGCGAGATCATAAGGGCGAAAAGAACGGATTACATGATCCAGGAAGTTGGCCTGAAGGTGATCTATTACAATATCATGAGGGAAAACACAAGGACTTATGGGTAGTTATGCAACACAGTAGGCAAATGGTAAAGTATTTTATAATCAGAAAGATGTGAGTGCAATGGACTCAACAAGAGTCGTATGGAAGGTCAGTGTTATTGGTCCCGACGGATCAGGTAAAAGTTCCCTTATTTCAAGGATAATCTATGACTCGGATTCAACGGGAATCCAATCCAAGAGCATTCTGAAGAAGAGCCTCTCCATAAGCGACCATGGCAAGAAGATACTTGCAGATCTCCTTTTTCTTGAGATAGATCCCAGTAATGGAGATGACAAGCTGGTAGTAGGATCAAATGCCCTTATTGTCACTGTTGATCTCACCAATCAATCCACTCTTTCTGAAGCTGAAAAGATACTCAAAATGATCAACAAAGCCGGATCCAAATCCTTCATACTTCTAGTAGCAAACAAGCTTGACAGGAAGTACGAAGCTAGCTTCTGGACTGAGGATCTTGACGCCATCTCCAGGAAGTACGATGTGCCATACTTGGTGGCAAGCGCAAAGAACGGGGAAGGCATTGAGGAACTAACAAAGATACTCACCGACCAACTCCTGAAGAGATTTCTAAAGAAGAGATTAAATGCATAGGGCAATAAGCAAATCCGTTGTTTTTGCTATCAGGAACGATAAATCACCCTCATTCTTGCAGGGGAAATACAGGGTAGGCCGGATACTCAACGGAGTTCTCAATTTGAGTCCCATGGAGGCCATGTACCTTTTCATAAAGAAGAGGATTGTACCCGAGAATCCGTCGCACAATTCGGTTTTATCACTAATAAACATTCTCTTTGATGATGACAGGGACTTGGATGTATTCAGGGTTTATGAATACCTCAAGAACAACGGCCTCGTTGTTAAGATCGAGAAGGACAGGCTCTTCTTCATGAAACAGTCAGAACACAACTATACTGGTCCTGTTATCGTGAGAAGGGAGTTTTCTGAGGAGGATTTCAGATCAATATACTCAAGTGCGCCTTCAATTTATTCCGTAATAGACGAACAGAACGACCTGACGGTCTTCCGCACATCTGTTTACGATCCGGTCGGAACCGTTGAGTTCTCATGGCCTGAAAAAATTGAAGCAAGGGAGATAGGGACAAGATATGTAGTCTCCAGATCTGGTCTGCCTCAATGGTTCGGTGAAGAGATGGGGGATGCTGTGATCCTGTCGTCCGCTGATTACAGAGTGATCTCCTTCATTTCAGGACCATTGAATGAATTCCCTGAGGGTTTTTCTCCTGCAGACATGGCGTACCTTGATCTCCTGAGGCGTAGGTGCATCGTCAAGACAGGTTTCAAGTATGGTGCAAATTTCAGGGTCTATCTCAAGAGCATGGAGGATCATGCAGAGCTCCTGATCTCTGTTCTGGAAAAGGATGAATGGTACAGACTGAGCAGGGCGATCAGGGTTGCACATGCAGTGAGAAAGAAGATGGTGTTTGCAGGTATTCTTGATAACGAACTAAAGTATGTGATCATTGAGAGAATAAGCGATATATTGAGTTCAACAGATAAGGAGGAAATATCATGAAGATAGGCTGCGTATCTCGTCTGGCACAGGTTTTTTCCTGCCATTGCCGTCTACCGTAACTGCAACAGTTTCACCGGTACAGAATTCTTCCTGGGTTGATTCTGAGATTATCCGGTGAAAGAAAGTAAAACTTGAATTACCCACCTTCTTCAGGCCTGTCTCCAGCAGTGGGGAGTCTTGAAGCCTGATTGGTTTCTTGAAGTCTATGGAAGCATGTGCTATGACAAAATCCACCTTTCCCTCATCAAAGCTGCCAATGAACTTCCTGAAGAAGTCTATCCTTCCCATTTCAAAATAAGACAGATAAACCGCATTATTCACATGTCCGAGGGTGTCTATATCCCTGTATCTCAACTGTATACTTATTCTTGAAACCTTATCCGATGTCATCAAGAAATCCCTTCAGTATATTGAAGAATTGGTCCGGTTTCTCCAGGTACACCGGGTGCCCTGCATTTTCCACTGTAACCAGCCTTGATCCTGAGATAAGATCATGCAGCTTCCACCCCTTGGAAAGCGGCACAACTTCGTCCTTCTTTCCCCATATTATCAGGACTGGTCTATCTATCCGGCTCAGGCTGCTTTCTATGCTGCCATATGCAGGTGCAATAAGAACAGCGGCATCAAGCAGATCCTGGTTTTCTATTATTGACTGAAGTGCTATTCCCCCACCCATTGACGGCCCCACAATTACCGAGTGCTTCAGATCCAGAGATATCATGAAATCTCTGACAAATCTTGATCCGCTGGAAAAATTACCACGTTCTATCTTGTAATATGGATTGGCCTCGGATCTACCAAAACCAGGGTAATCCACCTCAACAACACGGTAGCCCCACTGCGTGATTTTTCTTGATGCTTCTATTCTGTCCCAATCAGCAGAACTGAAACTCATTCCATGAAGAAAAAGGATGTTCTTCTCTGCGCCGGGATTGTCCTCCTCATAGAAAACATCGGCGCCATTCAGGAACAGTGACTTCTTCTGGATTGTCATGTGTCCCTTCAGACCGTGGCCTCAAAGTCCTCCACAGTATACTTGAACTCTTCGTAACTCTTTATTGTGCCACGGTTTTTCAGCACTTCTCTAGCAAGGAGCCAGTATATCACGGCGAGAGACCTTCTTCCTTTGTTGTTTGTCGGTATCACCAGATCAACAAAGGCAGTCTTGTTGTTCGCATCGCAAAGCGCAATTATTGATGCTCCGATGTTGATGGCTTCGTTCATAGACTGCGTATCTGCCAAAGGATCTGTCACAACAACAACCTCTGCTTCAGTATAATTGTTCAGCTGCGGGTTAGTAAGAGTACCGGGTATAAACCTGCCTGCAATGGCCTTGACTCCAACAACTTCGGAGAATTTGGTTGCCGGCCTGAAGGCATACTGCCTCTGCGCAACAACAAGTATCTTGTCCGGATCTATTCTTGAAAGCATCTTTCCGGCAACGATCAGCATCTCATTGGTCTTCTTGAGATCAAGGATGTAGAGGCCGTCGTTCCTTATCTTGAATATGTACTTTTCCATATCCTTGGATTTTACCTGCGTGCCTATATGTATCCCTGATTTTTGATACTCCTCTTCCGGCATCAACATTGTTTCAGCATTCATTGAATCACACTTTCTTAATGTTAAAGGTCATTGTTGTTAGCTATTTAATCCTTGACGGTATCACACTGCCTTTACTGAGTTTCAGTTCAAGCCGCACTAAAAAGTCCGGATTTTTAAAGAAATAGATAAGATCTGCTTTATGTAGGATGCCTGTTCCTGAATCTGTTCACAGTCTCGTGCCTTAATCTATGTTGCTTCTGATCTGATCGATTCAAGCAACCCGATAATTTTGCTGTCGAAGGCTGATGCCATCTCATCCATTCCCCTGAGCGAGTGTCTTTTCTTCACATATTCCATCCTGTTGAAGTATATCCTCGTCTTGCCATTGCCTGACACAAGAATACGTGAGGGAAGATCGATTGCAACGCTGCGTGAAGCTTTCATCATGTTTGTTCCACCGGCGGGATTTCCGAATATGATCACGGACGCGGGCATCATATTTAGTCCTACACCGAGCGCCGCCTGCTTGTGATCTATAACTGCAAATATAGTGAATCCCTGTGAAATCAGGGCAGTTTTGATCTTTTCAGTTACCACTTCAAACGGAAGGTTGATTTCAAAGAGAAATAACCCCTCCGGCACCTTTTCTTCTTCCATACAGTCCATTAAGATGGTATAGTTCAAATTCTTTTTGCTGCATTATCCACTGCAATGATCTGCACATAGCCGGACTGAAATCTCCTGTTCATCTGTCTTTAATATATATGATCAGATCTGCCGAGGAGTGTTATTCCCATTCTATCGTTCCTGGTGGTTTGTTGGTAATGTCATATACAACTCTGTTAATCGATGTATTCTCATTGGTTATCCTTGTGGATAGTCTGTCAAGGAATTCCCAATCCGGCCTTGAAAACGTTCCGCTCATTCCATCAAAGGTCTCAAACATCCTGATCGCGACTGTGAAACCATATGTCCTCCTGTCACCGTGAACGCCGGTGCTTTTCACCGGAAGCAGAACTCCGAAATACTGCCACGGCCTTTGATCTGAGCTGAACTTTTCCTTTACCTCCGACTCGATAATGTCGGTGACAGCCCTGAGGAGATCAGCCTTCTCCCTTGTGACCTCTCCCAGTATCCTTACTGCAAGCCCTGGACCTGGATAAGGCTGAATGTCTGTGGGGAGACCCAGATGAGACGAGATCTCGCGGATATCATCCTTATAAAGATCTCGAAGAGGCTCGATGAGCTTGAGATTCATCTTTTCCGGTAGACCTCCCACATTATGATGACTTTTAATGGTGTCCCTCACGCTCCCACCGCTTTCAATCCAGTCGGGTGCTATTGTTCCCTGCAGCAGGAACTCCGCACCGAATTTCTTCGATTCACGCTCAAATATCTCGATGAATTTGGTACCAATGATCTTCCTTTTTCTCTCCGGATCAGTTACACCCTTGAGTGCATCGAAGAATTCAGATGATCCGTTGATTATTTTGAAGTTCAGGCTGTAACGCGTAAAGATTTCTGCAACCCTGTCAGACTCGTTCTTCCTCATGAGTCCTGTGTCAACATATACCACAAGGAGTTTATCACCAGCTACCCTGGATGCAATTACTGCGAGAAGTGTGCTGTCCTGGCCCCCTGAACATGCAAGAATTCCCTTTCCGGTAAGGTTCTTTGAGATGTTGTCTTCAATCTCCTTAATCGTGATCTCTGGGTTCACCATAACCGTGATTCGGTTCTTTGCTTAAAAACTTGTTACTGGAAAATGATCAGGCTCATTCCGGTTAGGGCAAGAACAAGGCCGATCACAATATCGTTCACTTCTGGCCTTATCCTTGAAAGGGCTCGGCCTATTCCCTTGGAGGAAAGCATGACAAGGATAGGCAGCAGGATCATCGAAGTTACAGTGAATATCAGTGAGGCAATCCCCACTGCCAGATATCCGAGAGGAACTGCCAGAAGGATCACTGACACCGCTGCCAGGTCAGGGGAAAGGGAGAGACCGAGCGCAAATGAGCTTGCATCAGCCCTGGATTCAAGTTCCTCTATTTCCTCTTTCCTGAACGGATTCTTGTAAGTCTTTATGATAAAATATAATGAATATGCAGAACCACCAATCAGGAGGAAATATCCTGCTATCACATCGAATAATACCCTGAAGTCTAAAATGGTAAAAATCCCAATATATACAATAAAAACGGCTATTGTTAGTGAAAATAATGCATGGAGTGCTCCCACCATTGAGCTGAAGGCTGCCTCCCTATTCTGCTTCCACCTTTTCTTCCTGCTTATGAAAGATATTGTCAGCCAGTGATCAGGCGCAGATATATGGACGCTTGCAACGAACAGTGAATATAAGCTTAAAAATAAGAATGGATAAAAGACTGATGCCATTAGACTTCTTTTCTATGGATCAGGTCTTCATTATTGCGCCGAGAAATATCAGGAGCCCTATGACTGCGCCGATGATCACTGCAGCAACATAATAAAATGTTGGAACTATGACCGACTCGATAAGACCGCCTGTCGGTTTAAAATAGTCCATGGACACGAATATCGTGAGCACTCCGACTATGATCCCAACCACGAGCAGGATTGCACCGACCGCCCGGCTTTTACCGGTTCCAAAGTATGCTGTCATGATTCCCAGCACTACGAGTGATATTGCAAGCAGGGCAAGCACAATCAAGAAGAAAACTTCCCAGTTCCAAGGATTCCAAAAATACACCATATACTGTTCCCTCACATTTTAGTAGCTGTTAAAGTCTTGGTATCTATAACTCCTTCAATGGTCCTGATCTGATCAATGACTATTTTTCCAAGTTCGGTAAAGTCTTCTGCATCAACTTTCACAATAAGGTCATATTCCCCAAAAAGAGGATGAATTTCGACCACATACTTTATCTTGGAAATCTTGTTATAGACCTCATGTTCCTTGCCTGGAACCGTACTGACCAAAATGAACGCTATAGACACTGTTAATCTCCTTCCTTAAAACTTCAGAGGGTTAATAAATTTTTGTAATGCAAATTCACGAGATTTGATTTTCTCAAGGTTCCTTGACTACAGCCCTATCCCTGGAACTTGTGTTTACTATCCTAGAAAGTCAAAGAGCCTGGCCTCACATTCAATTGATCTCCGATAAGAATGATCTTTTTTCGTCTCAGGAGATTGCTGATTCAGCTTCCTGTTCCAGAAACAAGCTTTTCACTGAACCATTTCTCCAGTTCGTTAAGTCCGACTGAATACTGATTTCCGCTTTTCATGTTCCTTATGGTTATGCTTTGTTCCTCAAGCTCTCTCCTTCCCGTTATAATGCTGAAAGTTGCCCCGGATCTGTCAGCAGCCTTGAGCTGTGATGAGAGTGAACGTCCTGATACGTCTGATATAACCCTGATGTTCATCATCCTTAGCCTGGAAGCTATTTTTGATGCTTCTGCCGAAAATTCTCCTGAGGGATTGCACACAAATACAGATATGACAGAATACTTTTCGTTCCACTTGCCAGTCCTCCTGAGAAGGAGTTCAACAACAACATCACCCATTCCAAACCCCACCGCTGGCATCCTAATTCCGGAAAGCAGTTCAGAGAGCGAATCATATCTCCCCCCTCCAAGTATGGCCCTGAGATCACCCTTCATGTCAAAAGCCTCGAAAACAATGCCGGTATAGTATGCCAGACCTCGCACAATAGCCATGTCAAACCTTATTTCAGCAGATGTATATGACCGTACAAGATCAATTGTTCTCCTGAGCCTGTCTATCTCAGCGATTGTTTCCTTATCATCCCGGAACACCGAAATCAGGTCATCAGTATTCTTTGCCGAAAGAACAGCTTCCATGATTTTTTCGGCATCCTTCCTGCCCATTCCTGCCTGCACCATGGATTCCACAGCGTTTTCCTGTCCTATCTTCGACGATCTGTCGATTATGTTCATTATCTGCAGTGGATCCGCAAATCCAGTTCTCGATATCAGCGCATTCATGATCTTCCGGCTGTTGATCCTGATCATGTACTCCCCCACAAACCCGTACGAGTCCAGTATGGAAGCTGCAAGCCCTATAATCTCTGCGTCTGCCTCTGGTGAATCGACACCGAAAAGGTCGGCATTGTACTGGTAGAACTCTCTCAGCCTTCCGGACTGTGGTTCCTCGTATCTCCAGTATTTGCCGAAGCTGTACCATCTGACCGGCCTTGGTATCTCTTTTCTTGATGTAAGCATCCTGACAACGGATGGTGTGGCTTCAGGGATCAGAGTTACCTCTCTTCCGCCCCTGTCCCTGAATGAGAATGTCTGACCAACAAGTTCTTCCCCTGATTTCAGCCTGTAAAGATCCATTGATTCGAGACTTGGAAAATCTATTTTTTCATAACCAAACCTGAACGACATATTCTCTGCATTGCGGAATATCTTCTCCCTTTTCATCATCTCTTCAGGATAAATGTCCCTGAAGCCCCTCAGCCTTTCCATCTTCCTCCGATTTCACTTCCCCTTATTTATCTTTACTGCAGCCCTGAGAATTCTCTTTCCATACCTGTTCAGATCAAAATGCGAGTATGAGGCCAGAGTGTTGTATCGGTACATGCCGTCGTAATAGTCTGTACCTGTTCCGATGATGTTCTTCATGGTCATCGTTTCCTGTGTCTCAAGAGTGCTGTAATGGAATTCATGACCATATGCAGTCTCACCTTTCCTGAAAAGTAGGTTGTCATTTACCGCCTGGAGTTCTGTGTATGCAATCTTGACCTTTCCGGACCACTTCACATTCCCCCTGAACACGGATGCCATCCTGTACTGCTTTCCATCAATTTCTATGCTGTCCTGCAGGTACATAAGACCTCCGCACTCGGCTATGACGGGCGTTCCGTTCTCTGCCGATGTTCTGATGAAGTCCATGGATCTGGTGTTCTGCTGGAGCCGGTCTGCGTAAATCTCCGGATAACCTCCGCCGATGTATATGATGTCAGGATCTTCCGGCACCTCGTTCCCAAGTGGAGAAAAATATTCAATCCTGCCCGTATCTGCAAAAAAATCAATGCTGGACCTGTAATAAAAGTTGAATGCTTTGTCGTTTGCAATTGCGACCTTCAATCCCTCTCCGTGACTTCTGATCATGGGAGTGCCTTCTCCTTTGAACTCTCCAGCCCTCTCCTTTATGTGGTCAAGGTCAAGATGACTGGAGACCCTGGCGGCAATCTCCCTTACTCTTTCCGGCCCTACATCGTTTCTCAGTCCAAGGTGCCTTTCTTCCAGTGAAAGCGATGGGTCGTGTGGTATCGCGCCCACAATCCTGATGCCGTGACTGAGGAATTCCTTGCTGACCATCTGCAGATGCCTGTCAGAATAGTAGTTGTTGATGATAACGCCAATGGAAAGTGGAGATAGAAAACCCCTGGCAGAATAGTATGCGGATTCTGCCATTCTTGATACATCTATGACTAGCAGGTAAGGAATCCTGAAATGCTTCAGGTAATAATAGGTGCTGACATCTATAGGGGAGCCAGAATCATGGAGCCCCATGACTCCCTCAAATATACCCCATTCATATCTTCGCGATACATCCCCAAGGTATTTCATGTAGTTGCGGCCCTGAACCCACCTGTCCAGGTTGAGTGCCATTTCTCCAGAAGCAATTGACAGGATCGCGGGATCAATATAGTCGGGACCAATCTTAATAGGAATTGAGTTGTGAAGCGAGTATGCCAGTGCAACTGACACTGTGGTCTTTCCCGATCCAGTTACCGGAGAGGCAACACCTATGGTTCTCATGGTTTACATGAACTCCCGGCGGTTTTTATGTATATCGCATTAGAATTTGTGCAATTGGGAAGGGGTACAGGTTGTGGATTCTCACGCCTTTCATCCGCATCCATGTGAAGCGGATACCGGGCAGGTTCTTTTACATTTTTGCTACGAATTTTCTGGACTACATAGAACATATTAGTCTATAGGTTTATAACTTAAAAAATAATACATATTAGTTAACATGACAGACCAATCATATATTCAAACTCTAAGAGATACGGGATTGAAAGTCACTCCACAGAGACTGAGCGTTATGAGAATTGTCCTTGAAAAACCAGGCCATTTCAAGGTGGAAGACGTATACAGAAGGATCAAGGTCACTGAACCCACGATCACGCTGGCAACGGTATACAACATCTTCAAGGCAATGACAGAGAAGGGCATACTGAACTCCTTCGAGCTCGATGGTGCCACCTGGTTCGAGAACAACACCGAAGTTCACGCAAATCTTTCTTGTGAGAATTGTGGTAAAATTGAAGATATAGAGATACCGGAAATCGGGCAGTTGATACAGAAATTCTCTATGGGAAAGTACAAGGTCAGGAGCGCAAGTATTGTCCTGAAGGGTCTCTGTTCAGAATGTGCGACAGAGTTAGGCCAAAACTAATTTTTTCTAATTTGATCCTTTTCCCACTGCGGATAATGATACTTCATTTGTTCATGAGAAGTGGCAGACTGTTTCTGCCGTAAATTTTTTCCTGCCAGGCTAATTAGACGCCTCCTGGGAAAATGTGGTCTTCAAGCGCACATCGCTATTTGTCATTTGTCTCGTCCCTGAGGTGATCTCCGAGCTTCAGTGGATTCATGTTTGAAAAGAAGCTGAACAGCTCATGAATACTCGTTTGCTTCATAGCTATGGCAAATACAAAAAATATTAGTGCTGCAATTATGGAAACCGGAAGAAGGGTGACGAACGAATAGGGCTGTATCCTCGTCAGCACCAGCAGGATAAACGCGCCTTCAATAACAGCTGGAATAAGAAGGATCGGGTTCCTGTTCCTGAATCCAAGTTTGATCTCGCCGTTGATATATATCCTGTATGCAACGTTTGAAAATATTGTAGCCACGAGTGTACTAACCCCTGCCCCGACAACACCAAGAGAGAGCCCTGTGAAACCGAATATCGAGCTTGGAACGAGAATCAGGTTGAGCCCGATATTCAATAGTAGTGAAGTTATTGTAATTTCCCCTATCACCCTGGTTTTCCCCAACGCTATTATTGCTGCATAAAAAGGCTGCATGGACACGTAGAAAAGTGCATTTATAGACAGAATGGGCAGCAGGAGGGAATATTCGCTATAATAACCGTTGAAAAGGTTGAGGATGTATTTAGAGAGAAATATAGTGATAACAATGAATGGCAGCATGAACAGGGTTATGAATCTCTCATAGTCTTTGATAGACTTTCCGAGCGCCTGATCATCCCTCTTCTTCGCATACTTAGCCATGAGGGGAATGAAGAATACCGATATTGCGACTGAAAAGTTCAGGATAACCTGTATTAGTCTCTGGTTGAGATAGTATGCGCCAGTGGCTCCAGCTTCCCAGAAAAACTGTATGAGAACCTTGTCGATATTAGCATTGATCACACCTATGCTTGCCGAAAGAGCCAATGGTAGAGCGACTTTTGTGAGCTTCCTGAATAGTGTCCTGCTTGGTCTTGATATCACCCATGGCCTGCCAAGAAATACGGATATTGCAAAATAGACCCCATACGTGCAGCTGTAAATAGCGGGGAGTATATAGACCATCTCACCCTCACCGATGGGCAGAATCCTGCTGAATGCAAGCACAGCCAGGATTATGATTGTTGAATTCCTCAGTATTGCCTCAACCATAGCTGGGATGCTCATCCTGGCTGATGACATCTTTGCTGTGTAGTATGTTCCTGTAAAACCTATCATGCTGGAGAAGAAGTAATACGGGATCAGCTCAAGAGCTACCCAAAATTCAGCCTGATATTCAAAGCCCCTCTTCAGGACCAGTGTCCAGATTAGAAGGCTCCCAACTGTTATTGCAATGAAAATGCCTCCAAGGACGAGTTTTATCGCAAGCAGGGTGGCATTGCTCTCCCCCAGGTCCTCGCCGCTAGATATGTTCCTTAGAGTTGCGGTGGAATATCCGAGATCGTTCACAAGTGTGAAGAGTCCGACAAAACCAATGTCAAACGCAAAAATTCCCCATGAAAGTGGGAAAAACCTTGTAAGAAAGAATAGGGCAACCACTCCAAATGCGGCATTTATTATATTTTGCAGGAAGAGCAGTGGAGATTTGGTTGTGAGCAACTTTCACGCGATTGGAGCAAAAACAGATAAATGTTGTGGTTCAACTGCCGCAGTTCTGAAACTTGGAAAATGAAGGCGTCTGAAGAGATTGATGCTAATGCCGCTGAATCATCCCCCGATGTGCTGTCTCCAACGACTATAAAAACATTTTATATCTCCCTTTCACATAAGTCAGGATCATGACGTGGGCTGAAAAGTATCGGGCCAGATCAATATCCGAACTCATAATCTCGGAAGAGAACCTGAAGATCATAATAGGATGGCTCAACAGGTGGAAATCGGGAGAGATTGAGAGAAAGGCAATGATACTTTATGGGTCACCCGGTACTGGCAAAACAACCGCTGTTTCGGTCATCGGGAGAGACCTTGGGCTCCGGATAATTGAGATGAATGCCTCCGAAAGGAGAAATGCGGATCACATGATGATGACTGCCATGATGGGTGCCCTTTACCGAGATATCAGCGATGAAAGTACAGAAAGAAAAGGACCGGACAGACTAATACTGATCGATGAGGCGGACAACATATTTGAGGGCAGGTCTGCGGAGAGTGGAGGAGACACAGGAGGTATAAAAGCACTTTCTGAGGCTATTGAAAATACGATGAATCCCATAGTCCTTACGATGAACGAGTTCTACGAGTTCAGGAGGAAGAACTCTGCGATGGCCATAGTGAACAATTCCATAGTGGTTGATTTCGGACCCTACAAGAGGAAGAAGACCAAGGAATACAACGAATTCAGGAGGAAGATGATGGCAAGGATAGACCAGATACTGAAGGCTGAAAATGTCAATATACCTGTGTCTGTCATACTTGAGGTTATGAATGCCGATGAGCCTGACATCAGGTCGATACTGAATGATCTGGAGTCTCTCCGGTACATGTCAGGATCGGATGCTTCGGAATTCAGGATTTATGCAAGGGATGCACCGGAAAACATATACAACATCATGGACAGGACATTCAGGAGCCAGAATTATGAGGACGTGCTCAGTGCCCTGAGGGACAAGGACTTTGAAACCGAGGACTACATAATGTGGATAGACCAGAACCTGCCTAAAATGGAAAATGACCATTCAAAGCTCTACAGGTCCTTTGATCTTCTGTCCCTTGCGGATCTGTATATGGCAAGGGTGTACAGGAAGCAGCACTATGCATTCAAGAACTATGCGGAGGAGCTGTCAGCTGGGGTGAGGTTCTTCCTGGCCAAGGAAAACAGTCATTATGTTAAATTCCAGTTCCCTGAATACATCAGACAAAGAGGAGGGATCAGGAATGCAGGATCTGGTAGGAAAGGCGCTGAGAGCAAGCTTGCAAGACTGAACCACATGAGCGAGTCCAGGATAAAGGACATGATGTGGTTCTTCAGCATTATGAAGAGGAAAGCACCAAGTTATTTCAGGAGTATTTCAGAGAGGCTGGCATTAACTCCTCAGGAAGAGGCATCGATCTGATCCTTCATTGTTTTTAGGCATTTCCTAATTGTACCACTCACTGTAACTATACCAGCCGACCTGAACATCGATTCAATGTTAGAGCACAGGGATTCTTTCTGAAACTGGTTAGTAAGCAGGATCAGGAAGCTGCCTTCCCTTAATTTCACTCTTGCCCTGTATCTTTCGACTGCAAATTTCTCAACAGCCCGCATGACATCAATGTTTTCACAACTCAGCAGAACATATCTCTTCCTGAACTGCGATCCTTTCATAAAGATTCAATACCCCAGAATGACATGGGTCATTGACTAAACATATAAATATTATCTAAAACTTCAGCATGACCTAACGGAAGAAAGGCGAAAAAAATGCCAACGTCAACTACATATTCACTGGTGCGGAATGCATGGAAGGATCTTAAAGGTTCAGAGATTTACGGTCTACAAAAACAAAGGATGATCGAGTGGAGGAACGGGAACGCTGTCGAGAGACTCGAGTATCCAACAAGAATTGACAGGGCCAGAGAGTTGGGATTTAAGAGCAAGTATGGCTACATAGTTGTCAGGTCCCGCGTCAGGAAGGGTGGCAGGAACAGGCCAAAAATAATGGGCGGAAGAAGACCAAGAAGGCTCGCATACAACAACCTCACCCCCAAGAAAAGCATCCAGTGGATTGCTGAGGAAAGGGCCGCAGACAGGTATCCGAACATGGAACTACTTAACTCATATTATGTGGGGGAGGATGGACGTTACAAGTATTACGAGATAATACTGGTTGATCCTTCCAGTCCGCAAATTCTGGCGGATCCGAAGATAAGATGGATAGCTGACGATAAGCATAACGGCCGAGTCTACAGGGGGCTGTCGTCTGCAGGATACAAGGGAAGAGGCCTGAGGACTGGCAACAAGGGCAGCAGCAAGAGCAGACCATCCATAAGATCGAACGGGCGCCTGCGAAGGTAAGCCCTTTATTGATCCTGTTACGATTGTGAAGAACCATGAAATATGAGAGACCGATCATATTCACTGGTAAACTGGTATCAATCGGCCTTATGATAGAGGATGATTCTTATTTCATTTACCAGATGATAAATGATCCTGAAGTAACTAGATTTCTAAGATTTCCTTATAGGATTCATTCTCTGGAAGAGGAGATTGCTTGGGTGCGCAACGCCGGTGGTGACAAGGATACAACCAGGGTTTTTTCCATAGTGGTCAACGGAAGCGGTGATGTAGCTGGCATAGTGAGCCTTCACGAGATTGATTTCAACTCAAAGACAGGTTACCTAGCCTATTCCCTTGCGAAGAGATTCTGGGGAATGGGTTATACAACTGAGGCTGCCTCACTTGCCATGAAATATGCCTTTGTGACATTGAACCTCAGGAAACTCCATTCTTCTGTTTATGAGCCAAACAAAGCCTCAAGCCGTGTGCTTGAGAAAAACGGGTTTCATGAAGTGGGAAGATATCATGGGGATCATTACGTCCCAGGCCACGGCTATGTAGATGAGATATTCTACGAAACATTCAATCCGGATTTTTTGTAGGTGCTAACGGAATCTCCATTAACGATCCGAATCAGCGCAATATTCATTAATCGCCCCAACTTCACTTGACTGTTTATTCCAGCCGCGGTGGCCCAGTGGTACGGCGCCAGACTTGAGATCTGGTTCCCTTGTGGATCGGGAGTTCGAATCTCTCCCGCGGCGTTCCTCTAGGTTCATGCCTAAACTGTTCCGTATTTCCTGCTTTCTTTGCGATCGTTCCAATCCTTTGCATCTGGCATTCGTAGATATGGGCTCTGGGACAGAATTATTTCAGGTACAGCCCCCCTGTAATCCTTTACCATTCCCGGGTGCGTATGCCTCACTTAGCTGTATTGCCTGAGATTGTGCATGTTGATCTTCATGGACTTTTCCGCCTTTTTTCTCTGTGACAGTTTCTTCCTTGCCTTAAGGGGCAGCTTTCTCTTCATAATGGAGTTAATGGACTCTGAAATGGATCGCATGTGATACTGCTCAAGCCATTCCTGTGTATTATCAATGAAACTGTGCAAGATGGTCTTCCATGACTCAACGCCTCTGGCATGGAATATTGCGTTTGAACTTGAGTTCCGCATGATACAGATTGTCAGGATTCTCCAAAAACTTCACTAATTATTGACTTGGCTACTTCTTTTTCACAAGGCATGTATGTGCATATTGTATGCAGATTTATCCAAGTACTCGCAACTGATATTTTCCGGTGTTTCTGAGGTTTACAAAGGTCAGGAAGGTTTAGCAGTGTTGGAATATGCATCCATTGCAGAAATGAAGGTTTATGGTGAGAAACAGAAGACAATAACGGTGAAATATCTTGTTCCAGTGAATTCGCATAAGACAGGGAAAGATACAGGAAGACACTGGATGAATACAGGGAGGCGATGAGGAAATTCTCCCTTAATGAAATCGATCCTGGATCAACACTGTCTTTTGGCCTGTTCTTTGCTGCCAGATCCATAATGGATAGGTAAAATATTCTTAGCTTTCTGAGGAGGCACACCGGAACATATGCCGAATCACTGTCTTTCATGATCATTTCAAGACCGTTTGAACCTTCTTCAGACCTGGATCTCATAGACCTGGCAGGAAGGGTGTACTATCCATGGAATGGCGGAATCAGTGAAGATAATGTTTACAGATCTCTTGACATCCTCATTGAAAAGAAGGAACGTATCGAGATGGACATATTCAATGCACTGAAACCTGACACAGCCATCATACATTACGCCGGGAAAAGGAAGATGTATATTCTGTCGAATAGCATTGAAGCGTCTAATATTTTGAAGATCCTGAAACTGGCATATCCCAAAATGCGTGAAAGTGCACATACATAAATCTCATAAATGTCATGGAAACAATGAGACAGGGAAGTTCGGCATCAAACATTGACATTGTCTGTCATGCGGAATTCATGCCCGAAGTGAAGGCGTGAATGCCTTTCGATGTTTCAGGAGTCTCCGTTCACAGATAAAATAGATATATTTTAGGCATATAATCATCGCCTCACTGGCGTGATATTGCTGAACACAAAATTGTTCCCAGAAAAACTCTGCACTGAATATATGCTACTTTTACCTGGGAGAGATAAGATTCATTGCTTTGCTATATCCCCGATCACAGGCATTATTACGTTTACCCCGGTATATGCCTTGTAACCAACATAAAGGCCATAGATATACAGCAGGAATGTAAACAGATTAGCGATGATTGAGACTGGAAAAAACAGAAAAAAGGAAAGGATGCTTATAACTGTGATTACCAAGCCCAGTAGGATCGCCTGAACAGCATGAAACTTCAGGTTTCTGTCCCTGTCTGCATAAAGAATGTATACAATTATACCAGATACCCATGTTAACAGGTACGCGAAGATGTACATTATCCTGTTATTGTTCAGTATTTCGCTCAAGGTTCATTCCTCCAAGGTAAAAACACGAATTTACTCGTGTCTTAAAACTGTATTCCTGTTATAAATATTTCCGTTGAGCTAAAAATTGTATGAGATCGAAGATGATGGAAATTTGTACGGAAAGTATAGAACAATGAGTTGAAGTGTAGAGGATTGTCTCTCATAAATGATCAGGAACCGCTGGCCTAGTCTTTAGTTACAGTAAGCAAAAGAGTGGATTTGAATTATAATCATGATCAGGTCAATAGACTATGTCGGTTCTTTGCCTGATCTGGCAGCATTGATATCCGGACCTCCGGAAAATTCACCATTCTCCTGCATCTTTATGGCCCTGTTCAGGTTAATCTTGTATCCTGCATATCCTAGAACTATTACAGATATCACTACAAGGAAAAACGGAAGGCCCAGAGCATCAAGATTGTGGACATGAAGACCGGTTATGATGCTGTAGTTCCATATAGCAGGGTATACTACTGCAGTAATGCCTGCTATCACAAACGCAATGCCTCCGTAGGAAAGTACGAAATGGCTTACTCCTCTTGCAACATATGCGATGCCGGACTGACCCAGTTTTTTCTTCCTAGACAGCCAATTTCCGAAGAAAATTCCTGCGATCACCTGCATCGTCATTGTGCCAAGACCAAACATCAAGCCTGGAACGAATCCTATATAGATGGGCATGCTAGGTGCCAAAACAAAATAAATTATGATCGCAAAGGCCCCAAAACCAAAGCCTGCTATTAGTCCATGGAAAAATGCCAGCCTCATTGGAATCGGTTTATAGACACCGTTTTCTTTCCTCATGACCGGGTTCTCAGTATGGTGCATTTCACCCTCCTCCTTCTCCATGTGACCCTTGTGAATCCCAAACAGCCTGTAGAGACTTGTCTCTATTATGTGAACATGAGGATATTTCAGTTTGTTAGCTATGTAGAAACCTGAAAGCGCCATTACTGTTCCCACAATTATGTAGATGATGCCGTTGAAAAAGGTGACTTCCATGAAACTGGCCAGCGCCAGTGCAGCTAGCTCGGACATGAGCGCCCGCTCAAGTGTGAATCCGCCTGAGAAAATAAGCCCAGCCTTGGCTCCCCCTCTGCTTGAATAACTGCCGACTGCGTATGAGAATGTGATCGGCCACGTATGTTCATCTGGTGTTATACCATGCACTATTCCCAGAAGATAGGACACCAGAATAGTCATGTAAATCCCATCGTAGACCGGATTCCATAAGTTTATGTACATATCATCAACCCCTTATAAGCTTACCATGTGGACAGACAGTTGGTTTTCCAAGCATGTTCCATATCTTTTCAACAGTGTCGTGATCCATCAGATAATCGTATCTGCAGACCTCATCGCAGGCGTTTTCAAGTAATTCACCGGATAGATAAGCGACGCATTCCATCACTCTGTGAGCTTCGATAAGTTCATGGTATTCTGTCTTCCCCTTTTCCGTGGGAATAATCATTCCTGATCTGGACATTACATACCCCTTCCCGGTGAGTCTTCTGATGACATCCAGTGCCGTTGGCGGCTTCACCTGCATGGATCTGGCAATGTCTGCAAGCCTGAGCGGGAAAAGATGCTGATTTTCCACAATCTTCACCAAGAAATCCCTCTCTTTCCTGGTCAATTGTTTATTGTCCTTTGGTGTCATATTAGTATCGTGCTAAGGTAGTTAGTAGTCATATATTAACATTTTCCCAATTCCACACGGAGAGTGTTTAGTTTCAGGGAATATATATCATGCCCTGTATGATTGTGCTTTTGCAATCATATAATGTTCTCTGCCTAACATGAATACAGGGACAGAATCAATGCTTCGTATACTTATTTGATAATATTTATTAACTTCCTGGTTGTATTTGTTAAATTGATGACTCTCGGGTGCAGTCTGATCGTTTCCCTTATCGGTGGTTCCATGGCCTTTTCGGGAATATTCCGTTACCATGTTTTTCACATAACAGTTCCGGCGGGAGATGAATATTATGCTTTATAGAGATGTTGAAAGAGTTCTTGAGATGGGTATGACAATATCGGTGGAGCAACAGCATCCGATATTCCCTCTCCTCTTAAGAGAGATAGATACGATTCCGCTGGATTCTTACCATTATGGTAGACAGTATTATGTTGATCTTTTCATATGCGGGGAGGCCGCATCTAAACTCTCAGGAGTTCTCTCTGCATATTCACCTACAAGGGCTGGAGTATGCGATATCATAAGGGTTAATGCCGAGGAGATGAGTTCTGCATCAATGGTGATGGACGAGATAGGGAAGATTGATCTGGCTGTGAGGGGTGGCCTATACCTGAATGATAGTAAAATTTACATCGACTACAGGATTTCATCCTCCGCTAAGCATGATATCACAAACCTGGGGAATCTGATCCACCGGATGAACAACAGGATAAGGATTGCCGATCTCGGACCGGGCAGGGGCGGGATATCTATTCTGGACCAGATAGATTCAAGGATTCACCTCGCAGTGGTTTCTTACGAAGCCGATATCCTGCCTGAAACTGGCATTCCTGCTGAAAGCGATCTGCTGCTGGAATATAACTTTACCATGGCAGAAGAAGGCGGATTCAGGGCAATCGCATATGGAAGTAATTCCATATCTGTTGTCCGCATAAAATCTCCATTTCTTCAGGAGATCCATAGACTGTCCATCGAGAGGAGGATTCCAAAGGCCTCAATTCTTGCAAAACCCCAGGATGGAAAGTACAGGTCGTTCACTTTCCTTCCATATTCAATGGTTGACGACCAGATATCCACGCTTTTCGAGGCAAAGGAGAAATTCCCGGAACTGGATTTCAATCTTCTTGCTATCAGGTCCTACGATCGTGGTATATGGGACTGGATCTGAACGCACTGGATGGAATCTTATGCTTGAAGCATGCATCAAAGCTGTTTGGTGGAAAAACAGCTATGGGAGCATTTAATTCTGATTTCTCGCATGATTTCATAGCGTATTCGTGCTCTGTTCTTTTTGAATTTCCATTTAAATGACGGTCGCCTAGTACGGCCGGAACCAGCCTTTCTCAGACGATGATGATATACCTTGCAACTTATCTCACCGAACTGTCGTGATTATGATGGCAATTGCATCCAGGATATACTGGACTGCGAATCCCGCTACAAGGAGACCAAGCACTCGTGTCATCGCCTTCAGAACCTTTGCACCCATGAGATTAAGTATCTTCTCCGCGAACTCAAAGAATAAGAATATGATGACGAATACCAGAAACAGGGAGATCAGCGTGAATATGAGGTTTAAAACCCCCCCATTAATAAGGATAATCACGAGCGATATTGCGCCTGGCCCAGCCAGGAGTGGTGTTGCCATTGGGACTATTCCTATGTCCTTCTCAACATTTCCACCGGCAGAACTTGGTCTGTCGCCCTCCCTGACCATGTTTATACCCATTATCAGCAGGATCGCGCCTCCCGCGATCTCGATTGCCTGAATTGATATTCCAAAGAAATAGAGGAGATAATTGCCGAGTATGGCAAAAAAGACCAGAATTATGAAGCCATAGATCACAGCATCCATTGTCACACCCCTTGTATCCACATGGTTCATTCCCGATGTGAGCCCCATGAATATCAGCATTGCTCCAAACGGATCTATAACTACGAAAAGCGGAATGAATATCTTCAGAAATTCAACGATCTCTGTAACCATATCTGATAAGGTGTATGCCTGTTGCAATATTTATCTTGGCATTCCTTAATGTTTTTCACTCTCCATTTAACTGATCTGGGCCATGATATCCTGTACGGTCCCGTATATCATGTTCGGGATAAGTTTCATTTCCATGGCATCCGGGAAATTAAAAAATGGCGACATTGATAGAGTATAGATCATCTCCAAGTCTGCCCATCTCACAATGCTAGGTCCATACGGGCTCCGAATAAGTATGCTCTCATGTGAAATTTCCCTGTAGTCAAATAAGCCTTCTTCGTCCCTGAGTCTGTAAATGCCGTGCTGAATCCTGCTTCCATTCCTCAGGATATCAACCCACATCGCCCTTTCAAATGATCCATATTCGAATATCAATATACAGTTTTCAACCCTGCCTTCCCTGAATATGGTACCCACTGAAGACAGATCATACTGCTTTCCGTAAACTAATACAGATATTGAGATATCATCGATCCAGTTCAACCTGGATATTCTGGTATCCTCGAACCATTCACCTGTATGTCCTGAAGCAAAATAAGACCTGTTTTTGAATGATGTCCATCGCAGCCTCATCTCATCCCTTTGAGATGGAACCAGATCTGAATAGATTCTGTAAAAATCCCCTGAATCTGATATTCCCTGTGCCTCGATCTCTATTTCCGTTCCATGGGAAAAAGAGGATGCCGATTGTTTTCCCCTGTAATTTTTCCCGATGAAGTATATATGATGTCCTGCAGTAGCTGCATGTATATCAGAATACGTGCCAGAGAAACTTGACATCAGGCTTTTGGGAAACCCCTGGTAAAACCAGTCCATAAAGAATTCCTTCACCCTGTATAGCCTGCCATCGAGATCCAGGAAATATCTGAGCGTCGGCCATTTGGTGGCGGAATCCCTATATGTAAGGTTGAGTGCATTCATAGTTGCAGGAAGATACCTGATAAATGGCATCTCCACATCTCTCTCCTGCTGGGACATTGAGTATCATACAATAATGCTAAGGACCTTATTTCTTCTTTCCTTATTGATCAGTCAGTAATCTCTCTTATCCTGATCTTTCTGCTCGTCTGGAGTTCTTTCATTGTCACAGTGATTTTTGTTCCATTGCGCAATTTTTTTGATTTGATCCACTCACAGAATGAAGTAATGAAGTTATCTCATTATCCATGATGAGATCGGCCTACGGAAATCCGATGCGACTGCTGTTTCATCTCCAGTGATAATGGCAAATATTTCTATTCCACAGGGGGAGTTGAAAAGTAATACAGTGAAATACTGCTTAGATTATTGCTCATATAAATATTCAATGTTCAGCATTTCTAATTGTATCAGATTGCCTGGAGCGCTACCAATCTGAATGCCCTGTGTATCTGATTTCCTCCAGACTCAGGTGACAGTGAAAAGAGAGGCCTGAATATCCTGGATATTTTCCCCATGTCGTATTCATATTTACCCGCGGATCTATTCTTGCTAATAAAAAGGTCACCATTTATGAAATATCCTTTATCATTCAGGACCTTTCTTGTATTTTCGTATACAAGAAACCTATGCCTGCCTGTGTTATGGATAACAAGATTGGAGGTCCCAATATCAAAGGTATGATCGAATGCAAATGGTTTTGTTATATCCAATTTGATCAGCGTGACACGATCCGCAATATTGAGAATTCTCATATTATCTGAAGCCAGTTTGATGGAAGATCCAGATAGGCTGGAATCCTCAAAATTATCAACGGCAGTTATCCTGGCATTTCGGAAATAAGTTGCCGCAATTGCTGTGATGAATCCTAGACCGCATCCCAGATCAAGAATTCTGACAGGTTCGTCTCGCCCAATTGGCAGTCTGGAAAATGCCTCTTCAAACATCCTTCCAGCAATCTCACGGAATGCATTACTCTGTGCAGGAGTTGAATGATGGTAAGTTCCGTAATCAGGTTTCTCCATCCGGTATGAATTTGTTTGATCACTTAAGTTTTTACCGTGGTAAATGTCATGAGAAATACAATGATGAGAATTACGATTTAACGGAGATGAAGAACCTTTCAGTGTCCCTGAGGGCATTGATGGAGAGACCAAAGATCGATCTCGATTCTACATTAAATTTATTGATTGGAAAAAAGATTGTGAAAACCCAAGTATAACATTTTTCATAGGAGATCTTCAGGAGTGACAATTTTACCCGCTTGAGTGCTCATATCCTTGAGAATTTACATGATAACACTGATTTTGCTTTGTCTTCCTTCTCAGGCTGTAAATAATAACATTTAAGGCTCTGCTATAATCACTGACTTGTATGAAAGCGCTTATCCTTGGCATTGATGGCTATATCGGATGGCCGCTTGCTCTCAGGTACCTCTCCATGGGTTATGACGTTTCTGGCGCCGACAACTTTTTTACCAGGAGAAGAGTGAAGGAGGTTGATTCTGAGTCTGTATTCCCTATAGCCCCAATCTCCCGCAG
The DNA here is from genome assembly GCA_043196285.1 of Thermoplasmataceae archaeon. Classification (GTDB taxonomy): domain Archaea; phylum Thermoplasmatota; class Thermoplasmata; order Thermoplasmatales; family Thermoplasmataceae; genus JAKAFX01. The sequence continues at coordinate 22,813 of JBBYJL010000003.1, forward strand.
AATACAGGAAGCTGAAAAAGCGTTCGGGAAAAGAATCAGGTTTTACCGTGGCGATGTCAGCGGAAGAAAATTCCTCTTTGATTTAATTAAAGAAGAAAAACCCGACGTAATCGTTCATCTTGCAGAGCAGAGATCGGCTCCCTATTCTATGATTGGACTGAAACAGGCATCTGAGACCATGACAAAGAACGTCATCAGTACCCTCAACCTGATCTATGCTGTCAAAGACATCGTACCAAAGGCTCACATACTGAAACTCGGAACAATGGGCGAGTACGGTACTCCAAATATCGATATACCTGAAGGGTTTTTTGAGATCGAGTATAATGGAAGGAAGGATACTTTACCATTTCCAAAAAATGCAGGATCCTGGTACCACTGGACAAAGGTTCATGACTCCAACAACCTCATGTTTGCAAACAGGATCTGGAACCTTCGCATAACGGATGTAATGCAGGGCGTAGTATACGGAACTCGCATCAGAGAGATCACCTCAAATGGCCTGAGAACAAGATTTGACATTGATGAGGTCTGGGGAACCGCTCTGAACAGATTCTGCGCACAGGCAACCATCGGGATTCCCATCACACCGTATGGAAAGGGTGGACAAACAAGAGGTTTCCTCTCGCTGGAGGATAGCATAACTTGCCTGTCCCTTGCAACAGAACATCCGCCTGAAGATGGTGAATACAGGGTGTTTAACCAGTTTGATCAGCATTATTCCGTGAACCAGCTTGCATCATACGTCAAGGAGGTTTATGAGAAGCAGTACGGAAAGGAAGCTGTGATTGATCACGTTCCCAACCCAAGGATCGAGAAGGAGGAACATTACTATAATCCCGTAAGCGTCAAACTGCGATCCCTTGGATATAAGCCGTCAGGCGATCTCAGGACAGATCTTGGAAAGATACTTGAGGATCTGCAGCCGGTGAAGGAAAGGATAAAATCCCTGAAGAGCGTGATAGTTCCCCGCACATTCTGGCAGAAGAGCTCCGGCCTCTGAGCGACAGGTAATTCAGCGGATTTCAGAAGAATTTCATGCTCTGGTTTACGACGTTTGCATAATCTGTCACCTGCCCAAGGCTCGCCCATTCAGATCTTCTGACCCTGATCGCACATGTTTTCGTTCCTCCTTCTATGGATTTCTGGATAGCGGGAGTGAGTTCGATTACGTTTGACCTGTCCTTTGAAAGGTGATCAAGCACTGTGCGATCCAGAAGATAGAGCGCACAGAGCGCGAAATTACTCCTGCTGCTCGGATCCTTCTCAGTCACTCCCGTCACGTAGATCCTGCCGTGTTCCGTTCTGAGATCAGCAGTACCGTAATTCTGGGGATTGTCAACTTCCATTACCACCAGGACATTACTGCAGAGACCTGATTCACGCATCCTGATCATTCTGCTGAAAATGTTCTCCTTCAGAAGGATGCCGTCTCCAGCATTGAGCAGAAAATAGTCTCCCATTATAGTGTAAGCCGCACTGAGCACAGCCCCGCCATACCCATTCCTTGGTTCCTGATAGACAATTCTTGAATAGGGGATGTTTGCAGAGACATATTCGGCAGTTCTTCTGTCCGCAGGGTCAAGAACAATTGAGATCCTGTCAACACCCTGAAGTTTCATCATACTTGCGATCACTTCGATCATAGGTCTAAGCACGATCCGATCCCCTTCCCTATAGTATATGGGCAGCATCTCCTTCCTGAGTTTTCCGTCAAGACCGGACCTTGTCCCCTTACCTGCTGCAGTAATAATCCCCTGCATGTCTCACTGGATGTGATAAGGCTATTTATTGGTTCCAGAGGCATAAGGGTTTGATAAAAGAAAGTAGTGCAGAATGTACAGGTTTTCAATCATGACTGGATTCAACTAATAATACATTATTCCTATGACTCAATAATCAATTGGATTGGAGCTGATGAAAACACAATCATAAGTCTGTGGAATCTTTTGAATAAAAATATGGGTTTTGAGGATACCCTCAATCTGCATTTCCGTGACTAAAGTAGTAGGAAAAGTCCTCTGTGCGGTTTGAGACCACAGATACCTGCATGGACTTACCGGCGATCTGCGCCATGTTTTCCACTTCATCCAGTAGCTCTTCATGGGTTGCTTTCTTCATATCTTTCTGTGCCATTAAACCGTTGAACTTGTCATGGTATTAATATTTTGCTGAACTGCAGCACGTCAAATGACGAATAATTTTCAAAAATATTATTGGAAATATCTGATACATGGCACTCCACTGGAACAATGACCGTTTCATCTGGAGTTCGTGGTGATCTATCCTGAATTATTTTTGGAAATAAATTATCATTGCTGTCTTTCGGGAACGGTTGATCATGATCGGGTGCCAGATTATATATTCAGAGATGATAATCCATCGTTGAGATCTCACAAGATTGACTCACTGGATCTTCAGATCATTGATATTCTTGAAAAGAACTGTTCTCTTGCATATGAAGAAATTGCAAGAAAGACAGGAAAAAGTATGTGGACTGTAAGGGACAGGATTGACCTGCTCAAGAAGAGGGACATAATAAAGGAGTGCAGGGCTGGCATTGATTACGGAAAGATTGGTTATTCCTGCAGAGCTGTTCTTGCCTTCAATGTACCTCCTGAAATGATTGACGAACTGGTTCAGTTTTCGCGGCACAATCCAAGAATCAAGAGAACCATCGTTACGACTGGTCAGAGAAGGTTCCTTATGGAAATTATAGGGGAGGACTGCTCTGAGATACGAAATTATGCAAGGAAGGAGTTCCCGCAGTTCGGCATCTACGACATTGACCTTGAAGTGATCCTTGATGAGATACTGCCATAATGTGAGTTCAGAATTCCATCACCTATGGCGTCCTTAAGGCCTGGAGAGAAATAGACAAGTTTTGTGGGATTGCTTTATGAATAATGAGTCACTGAGCACTCATGAGTAACAGATTTGAAGAAATTGATACATTTGCCAAGAGCACTCTTGGCGGAACTCCTGAAGCAATAAAGGTACTTGGCATACTCAATGAGGAGATGGCACTGGAGCAGTTTACAGAAAATACCAAACTTTACCTGGGAAGAACAATGACCCCCAGGAAACTTGTTCCGCTCATTGCTCTGGCGGTATCTCTTGCACAAGGCCAGAAGGAGTCCACCCTGATACATTACAGGCTGGCAAAAAAGTTTGATGCAAGCATTGAAGACATTCTGGATATCATCAAAATTTCCAAGATGGCTCTCATGACCTCGACACTTTCGACGATGACCTCTATACTGCCTGTTGTATCTACATTCGATGCGATCGAGCTCAAGGCTAGGGAAACTGAGAAGATTATGGCCAATGTGATGAGGGAGTCCGGAGACTCACAGCCACCTGAGAATCTTTCGGCACTGTCAAAACTTTCATTCGATCTTTTCAGTGAGCATCTGCGGGAGAAGATGGAACTGCTGTCACCACTATCACTTGAAAGGAAGACTGTATTCCTTGTTGCATTCTCGGTCAGCGTATCACTTAGAGACCAGTACTGCGCCCCTGTATACCTTAATCAATATTTCAGGAATGGAGGGAGTCTCAGCCATATGGAAGATGCGATATCCATTGCACGCTTCGTGACTGGAAATAAGGTTGTTACCACAGGAGTGGAGATGCTCAATGATATCGTCTCAAAAGTTGACATGGAGAAGAAAATAAATTGATATCTACAGGAGAATGTTTTCAATGAGCCATAACACGCTTTCTGTTTTTGGATCTGAGTGGTTTGGAATGTCTATCGCCACGCTGGCGCTTGCAGAAGTATATGTTCTCGCCTACCAGCAGGATGGATTCCTGCCGTTCTTCTACATCGGTAAAATCCTCATGTTTCTTGGCATTATCCTCTTCATTGTCATATTCGTTCTTTGGTCAGTTCGCGGCGTTGTTGTCCACGACAGGTCCCTGGGACACTGGGACAATCTAACGAGACTGAGTTTTGTATCTCTGATTCCGATAATAGGTTTCATCAGCAATTCCCAGCTACTATATTTCTACGGAATTTCATCACAGTCAGCAGCCTTCTCGCTTCTGAACTACCTGATTGAATATTCGCTTGCCCTTATACTGGGAGTGCTCCTTGGATACAGGCTTTACACCAAGGAAATAAACCTCAGGGAGATGAACTATGCCATAGTCATACCTCCACTCGCAATAGGCACCAGTGTCTTCCTTGGATCGGATATGATAGCATTTTACGGCGGTGGAGCAGGTGTCGCGATCTATTATCTCACCATACTTGGGCTTGGGATTTTCTTCTTCCTCTATATATTCATAGGATCACTTGCACTTTCCGGGCATGTAACCAACAAGGTTCACGAAACCCTTCCCACAACAATGCTTCCTGTGGGAATTGCAAGTCTTATTGTTATAAATGTGCTGACAATTGTGGGATTCAACAAGCTCGGCATTTTCCAGATCTCTCCTTCTACCGCAGGTTTCGCGTCGCTGATGCTGTGGGGATTTGAAGTCTGGAATTTCCTGGTTGTGGCTATAATAATATTCACAAAACCAGCAAGGGGAAGCATGAGTTCATGGGCCTATGGTTTTCCCCTTGGACTATTCGCAATCTCGACTATTAGGATGATTTCAATAACAAATGAGCACAGTCTCATCTGGGTATTCTTAGCTATTGCGTTAGCACTCAATATCGTCTGGATCTATGCATGGCTAAACACCATCATTTTCATGATGGACAGAAAGAGGAAAATTCATGATCTTATGCAGAATCGTTGACCAATCCCATACATGCCCTGTTACCGTCAGACGTCAGGGCCTTTGAGACCCGCTTGGATTGTCCGGCTGCATTATTTATTTTACTTTTTCTCATGAGATGATTTAGTACTAATTATTCTACATGAATGATAGCTCTGGATTATTATATTATCGCATGATATCATCCCTATCCACAAATAAACAAATATATACGCTGTATCATGTTTACCGATGAAAGGATCTAAACTGGATTTCTTGACTCTAGACTCCTTTGACATGACCGAAAAAACTGTTTTTCTAAGGCTGGATGTGAATTCCCCCATCAACCCAATAACAGGAGAAATAACTGGTTCGACTAGATTCCTGGCACATCTCGAGACGCTGAGGGATCTTTCGCAATCAAAGGTTGTCATTCTGGCACACCAGAGCAGACCTGGAAAGGAGGACTTCACTTCGCTCAAATCACATGCGATGTACCTGCAGAGACTTCTGGGAAGAAAGGTCAAGTTCATTGACACTCTTTTCGGAGAAGCTGTCACCAAAGCTGTGAGTGAACTCAAAAGAGGAGAGATCCTAATGCTTGAGAATACCAGGTTCTACTCCGAAGAGATAGACATAGATGGCGACGATATTGAGACCATGGAGAAGACCCATATCGTCAGAGGGCTGCTTCCCCTGATGAACTACTTTGTCAATGATGCTTTCCCTGCCATCCACAGGCCACAGACTACTCTGGTGGGTTTTCACAGGCTTATTCCAAACATTGCCGGGAGATTGATCGAGAAGGAGATAGTTGCCCTTGACAGGTTCATGAAGGACGATTCAAGGCCGAAGTTGGCCATACTTGCAGGGTCCAAGATAAATGAATCCATTTCTGTTGCCAAGAACTTCCTGGACAAGGGGATCTCAGACAGGGTCATAACTGGTGGGGTTGTTGGCAACGCGTTCCTCTGGGCTGGTGGTACCGATATAGGGAAGAAGAACCGTGATTTCATTGTTAGAAGCAACAAGAACTGGGAAGAACTCATAAACACGTGTAAGGAACTTGTCAGGAAATACGATGGGAATATCCTTGTACCACAGGATTGCGTACTTAATCCTTCAAAAAGACGAGTTTCTGTTTCTCCAAAGATGCCAGATGATGAACTTATGGCAGATATCGGAGTTGATACCATAGTGAACTACATAGATGAGATAAGGAAGGCAAAATCAATATTCCTGAATGGACCTATGGGAATGTATGAGATGCCTGAATACTCTGCAGGAACAAAGGAGATAATGACCGCAATATCTATGAACCCAAACATGAAGATAGCAGGCGGAGGACATACACTGAACGCGCTGGAAAAACTTGATCTTATGGATAAGTTTGATCACGCATCTACAGGTGGAGGGGCCCTCATAAGTTATTTATCCGGTGATCCAATGCCAGTGCTGGAAGCACTCAAGGAAAGTAAGAAAATATTCTCGGGGAATTGAAATGGAACAGGATGCACGTGAAAGTTTAATTCAGGAGATTGAGTATCTTAAGGGTATTATAGAATCCCTCAACGACCAGATATCAAGGATAGAAAGAGTCATTGAAGAGATAAACCTGAGTCTTTCGGTTATAGCTGACAGGAAGAACATAGAAGGCAACAAAACAAGAGTCTCCATCGGATATGGAATATATGTCAATGCCAGAATCGAAAGCTTTGACAGGCTCCTTCTTCCCATCGGATCGGGTGTTTACCGCGAAGACAATGCCGAAAATGTGGAAAAACGCCTCAAGGGAGAACTCCAGTCACTCCAGACCTCGATGGATTCTCTTCTTGAAAAGAGAAAAGAGAGTGAGAACAGGTACGAAACCCTCCTGACAGTTGTACAGAGAGCTGGCACCCAGAATCAGCAGCAGTGACATGTTCGACAATCTCAGAAAGAAGTTCAGTGGCTTATTTTCCAGATCCTCCGAAGAATTTGTGAAGAAATCCGAGCTTGAGACAAAGATCATAGAGACACTGGTAGAATCCGATGTCTCCATTGAAGTCGCGGAAAGAATATGGAAGAGCATGGAAAAGGATCTTGACGTCGAAGGTAAGAAGATTCCTGTGGAGAGATATATATCTGCCCTCAGAAATGCCATTATACCGCTTTTTGAGGTACAGAAGGGCCTCCCGGATATCCTGAATCCCCGGGAGAAGCCCTATGTGATACTGTTCTTAGGCATTAACGGCACTGGAAAAACCACCACAGTTGCCAAGATAGCCAGCTATCTAAGGAAGAATGGTAAGAGGGTTGCACTGGCAGCATCGGACACATTCAGAGCCGGTGCCATAGAGCAGATTTCCATACTTGGAGAAAAGATAGGGGTTGAAGTGATAAAGCATCAGGGTGGTAGCGATCCTTCTGCTGTTGCATTTGATGCGATTAACCACGCCAGAGCCAGGAATATAGACTATGTACTCATCGATTCTGCAGGCAGGATGCAGACAAACAAGAATCTCATAGAGGAGATGAAGAAGATCAAGCGTATCTCCAGACCAAATCTTACTGTTGTTGTACTGGACGCCATGATAGGCCAGGATGCTGTGAACCAGGCTGAAACGTTCTTCAGCGAGGTCGGGTTCGATTGCATCATAGTCACGAAACTTGACACCGATGCCAGGGGTGGATCAATACTCACCATGGTAGCGGAAGTGAAAAAGCCCATTCTTTTCGTTGGCAGCGGCCAGAAAATGGATGATCTACAGCAGTTCACCACGGAATGGTTCCTTGACAGGATTCTACCTCAGTGAACTCATTATTCTGGATATCTTCTCCGGATCAAGGTCTGTTGTGATGAGCGGTATATTCTCCAGTTCAGCGATCTTGACTGCAAGCTCGTCCACCCTGTCTGCCTGTATGTAAACGACCGCCGCAGGTTTAAGCGGATGCGCCCTTATCGCGATCATTGGGCTTCTTCCCATCTTGACCTCAGTGAAGAATATGACCCTCTGGCTTGACCAGCCGTAAAGTTTACCATATTCGGAATATGAAAATGTCAGAACAGCCTGGACGCCGTTGACTATTGTGTAACCGCGTATGTACCTCTGCAGAGAGGGCGAAGAACGGTTAACACCATTAACGCTTTTAACCACTTTTTCCAGCAGGATATCGTGATCATAGTCCTTCACATCTATCAGTGCCTGAGATGGTACACCGCTGTTGAAACGCCTGGTGACTAATCCTCCCCTCTTCTCATCTATTGCTATGAAAGCCATTACTATCTTCTTTATGGTTGACGCGCCAGGAGATTTCCTCCTCCCTGCCTCATAATCGCTAACAAGAGAAGGTGAAACTTCCAGAAATCTGGATAACTCAATCTGTGAGATCCTGAACTCCTCCCGCCACCTCTTTATGGTCTCGCCAGGATTATCCGACATGGTGATCTGCCCTGCAATTTTTTCTTCTAGATCCACGGCATGTGATGCAATGTTGAAATAAAATGATATTCAAGGCTTTCAGTCTCTATACACCATCCGAATCTGCAACTATGAGTCTGATTCCGGATTGAATATGTTCATTGCCCATTCTGGTTCAGTGTAGCGTGATCTGCTTTGCTCTTGATTTCCGCCCTGAAGTTCCTTGCCAGAAGAATCATCAGGATGACTATTAGAAACAGTATTCCCACGAAAGTGATCCTGAATCCGTAGAGGTCTATGAGCGATCCTCCCACAAAAGGCAGGACTACGCCTATTATCATCATTACGGAGAAGAAGTAGCTGTTAGCCATGTTCCTGAATCTCGGTTCGAATGACCTTGTTATTGATAGAACGGAAAGAGGATAGGTGAGGCCATGGGGAACTCCAAGTATCAGGAGCGCTGCAATGAACATGTAGAGGTTCACGGATAGCACCATCATCAGGATGCCTGAAATGGATAGGATCATTGAGACGACCATCTGAAGCCTCAGGTTCCTTGGAGGTTTCGCTGAAAGAAACAGTCTTGAACCGAATGATGCCATGAAAAAGAAGGAGAACAGCAGCGTAACGGTTGAGAGTGAGATCCCGAATGTATCCTTTTCGTATATCCCTGCAAATGCCACAAGCAGGGAGAATGGAATGTTGTATGCCATGATATTCAGCAGCGCGGACCTGAATCCGAAGTTGCCAAAAACGTTGGTCCTGATCCTCGTCCTGTTTTCCTGCGGAAATCTGATCAGCGGAGACAGGATTGCTGAGACCATGGCGAATGCCACGAAGAGCAGGAAGACAGTCCTCAGTGGATAATAATTCAGGAGATCTGCCTCGACTGCAGGTCCTGCCACGAGTGAAAGACTCAGTGCCACTGTGTAGAGAGACAGTACCCGTTCCCTCACTGCAGCATCCTTGAATAAACCTGCGGCGGTGATCACATTGGGCATCATAAGGCCCAGTACTGCTCCTGCAATGGCAGCAAGAATCCATACTGTTATGTAACTTGACTCAAAAAATCCCACGAACACAAATACATAGACCACGTTTGATGCAATGAATGCCACCCTTCTGCTTCCCGAGCTCAGCCTGGTGTTGAGGAGTGCGGTTGTGAGGAATGTCGAAAATGAGCTGAGGGCGGCAATTAGCCCAACTTCCTCCTGTGTGAAATTGAAATCATACCTTGCAAGCAACGGTACTGAAGTCATCATCATGTTGTTGCTTGCCCTGATGAAAAAGGTGATTGAAAGAATTACAAAAATAGTTTCAATTATTGAAATTCTGGAATTTTCACTGTCATTTTCCATGTTTTTTCATCAGAAAGTGATTACCTCATACCCGTTGTTCACGTAATGTGCGAGCCTTTCGCCAAAAGGCAACAGCTTGACTCCCAGTTCCTGGAGTGCTGTGTCAACCTCGAATTTCTTTGCAATGAACACACAGGCAGAATCAAGAGATCCGGCCCTGACAATCTCGTTGAATGCTTCCCTGACATCACCCTTTATCGTGGATACGTACTCTTCGCTGGGACCATAAAGAAGGACCTTTGTATCCTCATACCTTCCTGCCTTTATCTGCCTGGATGCGGTCATTATTGCGAGATCTGCTCTCTCTGGCGCCTCTTTTCCTGCTACAATCAGAAATAATACTTTTGCCACGCACCAATAAGTCATTTATCTATATTAAGTAAACGTATTGCTTGACTTCATATGTGCAGGGAAATTGGCACAGAGATTTGCTTTGGATAGTTTTTTAGAATGATTTGCTGTACACTCAGTCGAGCTGGTTAAAGACTATTATACCAGTGAATAATTTGCATCTGTTGCGAGATGTAATTGTTGTCGGCTCCGGTCCTTCCGGATCATACTCGAGTCACTTGCTTTCTAGGATGGGATACGATGTCCTGAATCTTGAGGAGCACAAGGAGATTGGAAGACCTGTTGAATGTACAGGCCTTGTTTCAGAGAGGGTCATATCCATGGCCAGAACAAAAGCGCCTGTCAACAGCGTTTATGGAGCCTACGTGCATTTCCCTAACGGAGAATTTGTCCATGTCAGGAAGGGAGAGAAGACTGTGGTTATGGACCGTGACCAGTTCGACAAAGACGTTTCCGCCATGGCAATATCCTCGGGGACAGATGTTGAGATAAACTCCAGAGTTGTCTCTGTTACTTCAGGCAGTGAATATTCCACTGTAAAGTACAGGAAGGATGGCGTACTGAAGGAGGAGAGAGCGAGGATGGTCATCGGTGCAGACGGGATAAACAGCAGGGTGCGGAAGGATGTGTTCGGATCCGTTCCCAGCAGGGTTGTATCCTGCTATCAGGTTGATTCGGCAGTCCGGATGGAAGATCAGGAGAGCGTCAGTGTCTACGTTGGGTCCAGAATAACCAGAGGATTCTTCGCATGGGCAACTCCGGCTGGTGACATCACCAAGATAGGTGTGGGCAGCGTAGGATCTCCCGCATGGAATTATTTCAGAAATTTCAACAGCATCTTCCCCAGGGATAGGATTCTGGGAATCAATGGGGGCGGTATACCTATCACTTACCTGAAGAGAACTTATGCTGGCAGAACGCTTCTGGTCGGAGATGCTGCCGGTATTGTGAAGCCACTCAGTGGGGGAGGCATCTATACAGGCATGGTCTCAGCAAAACATGCAGCCGAGACTGCCGGAAAAGCGCTGGAAATTGGTGACTTCTCAGCACATTTCCTATCAAGGTACCAAAGATCATGGAAGAAGGATCTTGGCCGCGAACTGTGGATTGACGGAATAATACAGAAGCTCTTCGCTTCACTCAATGACGACACGTTCAACAGGATTTATAGAATGATATCAAAGCCTTCAGTGCTGAGGGTCATTGACAGTGTGGGCGACATAGATTATCCTTCCAGGGTTGTATTATCGCTTATGTTGAGGAAACCTGGACTATTCTTCTCACTTATGGGCGGAAGATGACAAACCAGAAGATCTTCTATATGGCTCTTCTGCTGCTTGTGACGTTCTTCTGGGGCGTTACATTTCCATTAATAAAGATCACGCTGGGTTTCGTGTCGCCGGTCTCGTTTCTCGTCATAAGATTCCTCGTATCTGCATTGATACTTCTGCCATTTGTTATCCGGAACAAATCACTAATGAGATCAAGGGATATCAAACTGGGTATTTCAGCCGGTTTTCTGCTGTTCGTGGGTTATTTCTTTCAGACAGTTGGCCTGAATTACACGACTGCTTCACAGTCCGGAATAATAACAGGGCTGTATGTGGTGCTTCTGCCTTTCATATCGCTGGTCTACCTGAAGCTGAGACCTGACCGGATATCCATTATGGCATCTTTTATCGCTTTCGCTGGACTGATAATTATGTCAGCTGGAAACCTTGGGAATTCCGGCATACAGCTTGGTGATGTGCTGACAGTGATATCTGCGGTCGCTTATGCGTTCCAGATAGCGTATGTCTCCAAATACTCATCTAGCCTTGACTCCCTTGTCTTCACATTCTACCAGCTGCTTTCAGTCGCACTTTTCTCCTCGATCTTCCTTCCGTTCATGAGCTCTCCATTCACTGTAAACTATTTTGTCATCTTCACCATTCTTTTCACCGCAGTCTTTGCAGGAGTTTTAGCCATATTCATCAGCAACAGATCGCTCATATACATTGAGCCTACCGCTGCTGGCGTGATATTTGTTGGGGAGCCTGTATTTGCAGCGGTAACATCCGTGATCATAACCGGGCAGATTTTAGGCATATATACAGTGGTGGGCGGAACTATAATGATCTTCGCCATGTTCATAACAACATTCAGGAACTACCTGATGGGCAGGAGGATAGGTCACGGCACAATTGATACGGATAGGTGATGCGATCACCGTGCCTGTTCAGTTATATACTATTTGTAGATGGCCCCAAGGCTCATCGCTGCAGTCACGACATTGTAATGATCTTTTCTCTCTGGAAGCGCCCAGTGCCTCTCCAGGCCGGTGAGAAAAAGAGAGGACAGTTTCCTGTCGATCACATAGTAGCTTGTCAGGACATTCCCATGGACCTCTGCCTCATAGAAAAGTGAACCGTAATATGGAGCCAGTACCTCCCTGTTAAAATCGGTGAAGTAATGTGTCTTGGTTTCCAGCTCAAAGAGTCTTGAGCTTCGAACCTCTACATTTGTTTCTGACTCTCCCTTCATGCCCGCTGATTCAGCCAGGAATATCAGGGTATCGTTGATCCCGCTGGTAAAGTACTTTGGTATGAATCTCCCTGTGTTCATGAACACTCCGCTGTTCTCCTTTTCCATGTTTTCCTTCCGCATGTGCCACTCCGTGCTGACAAGAAAGAGATCACTTATTGATCCACCCGTTTCAGTGAACAGCTTCACTATGTATGGCATATTCTCGGGATGCCTTCCCATATAGATTAACTCGCCTTTCATTGGCATTTTGGGAATTGCCTCCAGCAACAGTTTTGATACCTTTTGCCGGGAGTTTTCCGAGAATTCTATCTGAACATATGCATCCCTGGAGTGCGAGAGTATATTCGGATTCATCCGGCATCCTGCAATTTTATTGATCCTGTCAAGTGTACCCATGAAATAATTGTCTACCTCAACCCGCAATATGGAGTTGCCTATGACACTCATACTTCCCCTGTCAAATTCAGGCGTCTCAGCAAGGTTGGCCATGTCGATTTCCATCAGATTTATTCCCAGGTTCCTGTAAGTGTACATTTTGCCTTCTTCAATATTTGTGAAAAAGAATGTGTTGTCAAGGAAAATCTCCTTGTCACGGATCCGGATCAGCTTTGGAAAACGGTCCTCAAGCATGATTACGGCGCATTGATCAAGGATTTCTGAGCTCCACATTGCTTTTGTTATGCGATGTTAATACATTAGTTTTGTGAATTATTTTTTTTGCAGTAGATAAAAATTACCCGGCAGATCGATCTGCTGGCACAACCAGAAAAGTTGAGATCTCCTCCATATTCGCCTACTCCCATTTTCAGTAATGCATGGCAGACTAAAAGAATTGATCCAGGTTCAGTTTCCCTTCCCTCGCGTCCTTATTTATGCGATATCCTTTCTCCCTGGCATATTCCTCTGTAACAGACCTGCAGATGAGGTTCTCATGATTCTCTTCCTGAAGGTCCTTCAGGAAACGTTCAGGATCGGTCTTCATTTCTATTATCCTCTGCAGGGTACCGATAAAGCTGTTCAGGGTTTTGCTGTTCGGCTTTGTAATATCAATCTTGACTGAACTTCCCAGCAGGTTTATGGGGTTCCTGAGAGCGACAAAGCCGATACCCACGTCTATCCTGTCCAGATCGATGTTCCTGTTGAATGCCAGCATCCTGCGGTAAAGCTCGAGCTGTGCCCTGTGATGGGAAGATCTGTCATCATTCTTATCAGTTTTCCAGTCTACTATAAGGTATCTGTCCTTGTTTCTAAACAGTGCGTCAATCTTTCCCTTGAATTCAAGGTCAATGTCTGTATCGATGATTGCGCTGATAGGAACACTGACCGTGATCTCCTGCCCAACCGCTTCCGGGTAATCCCGTTTTATGATCTCTACTGCCTTCTTCACGTTATCCCTGTACTCTGCATATTCCTCCTTTACCTCCACTTCCTCCCCTCTCGAAATCATCTCAGCCATGCTGTGTATCGCGGTTCCCCTGTCCATCGCCTTTGACTCTGCGCTAACACCCAGAATGTCTCTTATGAGGAAATCGCAGCAGCTCGTCTGCAAATCACTTACGGAAGAATAGGAGAGCCTCCTGAGATTGGTGAAATATTCAGAAATTGTCTTCATTATCCAGTTGTCCTTTTCCTGAAGCACCCTTCTGGAACCTTCAGTATCGCCTGAGACAAACAGGTTGTACGCTTCCCTGTACCTCTGATACAGTGAATCCTCCGCTAAGTTTTCCGGGTCCATAACTATCCTTTCTGAAAACCCGGGAATATAAAACCCGGGATCAGCCCGGGACGGATCAGGGATAATGTAAAGGTATTTCCTGGGTCTTGTGAGTGCAACGAAATCTATCCGGAGATCCTCCTCCTCTATTTCTTCACGAGGATTAATTCCCTTGCTTAACAACACTGCCTGCTTGATCTCGTCCACAAAACTGCCATATTCTCTTGTGGATGATGGAAGATAAATTACAGCATCGAACTGTCTTCCCTTGGCCCCATGAACTGTTTCGATGAATATGCCGGATTCTGAATCTGATTGATTCTGCGAATAATCTGCGTTAAGCAAATAGCTTATCACGTCTGATATTCCCGGGTCCTTCAGTACTAATATTGCTTCAGAAATCAGCTCTCTGGCAGAAAGGGCTGTGGTAAAATAGTCCTTGCCATAAGAGGCGGAAACAGGTATTATATGTTCAATGAACAGTTTGTCAAGATCCTTCGCATTCCTGACTGACTCCCTCATCTTCCTGAATTCCGGAACCTTTTCCAGAAAGCTGTCAAGATTGTCCCTCGTTCTCTGTTCAAGTAATGCAAACGCTTCCCTGAGCTGGATCGGGAAATATGGTGTAAGCATAGCTGCCTTAACACTCCTGACATCATTTCCGAGCAATCCTTTCATGAATGTCACAATCTCTCCCATTGGAATATCTGATTCGTATGAATAGACTGCTTTGTACTGGTAGCCAATTCTGTCGAACTCCTGGGCAATGTCCTTTATCTGTGAATTCTTTCTCACAAGTATGCCGATACTGGAAACCTTTCCCTGAAGCTGCTGGATTATTCTTGGTATTATGCCCTCTATCGACTCACCGCTGCTTTCGATGACAGTAGGTTTCATGCCTTGAATGGATTCAGGGTTGACAAATCCGGAGAATTCACTTCTGTGATCGGAGTTTTTTGTCCTTGCCTGATAATATTCCCTTGCATAGTAAATGATTTCATTGGTGCTCCTGTGGTTGTAATGCAGGATGAATGTTCTTGAGTTCCTGAACAGGTCAAAGTTGGCTACAGATCCTCCCTGGAAACCAAAAATAGCCTGTTTCCTGTCTCCAACTGCGAAGAATGTTTCCGAGGAATCAAGAGCAACCCTTGCCTCAAGGCTATTTATATCCTGAAGCTCATCGATTAGGACGTACTTGTATACCTTCTTCTTTCCGATCTGGAGGAATTTCATTACCATGTCAGCGTAATCGATGCCCTGTTTCCCCTTTTCCATCTCGTAGTTCCTGAACATGGAAACAAACTGATCAGCGAAGAATTCCATCTCTTTCTTCGAGATTATCCTGGTCTTTCCAAAGTCCCTGAGATGTTCCTTGACCACATCCATTTCTATTGAATCTGGCAGCAGCCCATATGTCTTGATGTAGCGCACAGCATTCTCTATCTTTGGCACTATGGTTCCTATGAGATAGTCGTCCTCATAATTGAGCACCTTTTCGTTCTTGAGGAATCTGAAGATTGAATATCTCAGCAGGTTCGGGGAAATGATCTCCTTGTCGTCAAGATACTGGTTGCAGTAGGAATGGAATGTGAAAACGTTGAGACTTGAAAAACCGGTGTCAATTCCCTCTTCCCTTATTATCTTCGCAATCCTGTCCTCCATCTCAGTCATTGCCTTTTTGGTGAATGTCAGGCAGAGTATATCTGATGGGTTGACTCCGGATGCGACTAGACGGGCGAATTTCCTTGCAATAAGTTCAGTTTTGCCGGTTCCCGGGTTCGCTATCACGAGGATATTCCCCGGTTCGTTCAGTATCTCGCTCTTATCCTCGTCAAGATTCATATTCTCCTGATCTGCCGCTCTCTCTGCCATGTGTTACCTTGACTGCAACTCCGGATTTATAATATCCCATTTCTCTTCCCGGCACTGTTGCTTTGCCTACTGCTACCACATTTCCGTCAGGATCGACCACTGTGGTTTCGTTACCTGCAATGATATCATGATCAAAATTGGTCAGAAACTTGAAGAACACGTTATAGCCCTTCACATTGTATTCTGCACTATCTCTGTTGACCGATACTGAATGCCTGTTTCCCCATATATTCCTGATCCTTAACCCTCCGGTGAATGAAAGGGTGAAAAATCCGTCGTGGGGCCTCAGTGTTGCGATTATTTCCCCTCCCGCAGATATCGATCTTATCCTGTTCGTTGATCTTGATCTTCTCACCACTGACCCGTCCGGGAACATCTTCATTCCAGTTCCCTTCCCAAACTGGTAATCGGCAATCATTCTCACTTCCTGGAGATCAAAGTCCCTTTTTCTTGGGCTTTCCTTCATTTCATCTGCTATGTCTGAAAGAAGCGAGACCTCCTTTCCCTGATCCTTCATTGCCTCAATGTTTGATCTGAGGCTGCCCTGGTCGTTGAAATGACCCACAATCTGCTGCACAGGATAAGTATCTTTGAGCTCTACAGGCACCAAAAATGAATTCCATGGGAACAGGAAGGTATGATCTGTCCTGTTGTATATTTCCCTCACAAGGCTTTCGTCAGGCATCTGTACCTGAGTTAGATCGTTTCCCACAATGACTATGTTCTTTGCGCTCTCTGTTATATCCTTTATAAATTCTGCAAGCCTTGAAATTGAAGGGTGCATGGAAGAATACCTGTCAAAATAGAAGAATGACGATTTCTTGCTAATCTCCTGATGTGGTGCAATATTTGCGGAACCGTAAAGTATCCTCAGGTATGCATTGAACAGGGCAGGATGAGTCCTGGCCTTTCCTTCTACATACTGCCAGAGGTTCTGCTCCATTATTCTTTCTCTAATTTCCGAAATTTCCATGAATATTGCAAACAGGTTGTGCCACGCAATCTCTTCTACTCTCTTTTCAGGGTCCAGTGAAAACATCTCCCTGACAGTGTACCTGCCATAAAGAGGGCTCCACATGGGAAACTCATCTATCTTCGAGAGATCCCGGGTTCCGTCTGGATATATCAGACGCGAATCCCTGGCATATTTTACATACGATGCAGAATCAAATATGTCTATTCCCAGAAGGACCGACATTCCCAAAAACATGGGGTGACCAGCCCCAAAAAGATGCATTGGTGCTGAGAAGTCAGAATTCAAACGGGAATTCAAAATGATATCAACCAGGTCTGAATACCTGTAAGATTCAAGCAGAGGTACAACCCCTCCGACAGGGAGGTAGCACGACCCGGCCTCGCTCATGATCCTGGCAGAATATCTTCTCAGATCCGGATAGACCGATCCCTGAATCGGACCCGCCAGAATCATGTTACCTGTATTTCCGGCCTCCAGAAACCTTCTGTGTGTCTCCTCGACCGCATTCTTTGCAGTTATATAGGAATCCGTTGGCTCGCTGAATATATCC
Organism: Thermoplasmataceae archaeon; assembly: GCA_043196285.1. Taxonomy (GTDB): domain Archaea; phylum Thermoplasmatota; class Thermoplasmata; order Thermoplasmatales; family Thermoplasmataceae; genus JAKAFX01. The sequence continues at coordinate 40,271 of JBBYJL010000003.1, forward strand.
AGGATTGTGCCGATGTCGCTGCCTATAGATTGCTGAAATTCCACAATTTCACTGTTTGTATACTCAACGTCTCCATATACATGGGTCTGAAACGTCCCGGAGTCTGTCATTATGGGCCCGTCAAATCCAATCAGCCTGTGGACACCGTCCTCCAGCGATCTTCTCCGCAGATCGCTGTTGCGCCTGATGATATAGGCATTTGTGATGACTGCTGTCGCACCAAGTTTCTTCATCCTCTCAGGACTTATTGTTATCCTGTTTGGGTTTACAACCGGCATCACGGTCGGCGTAAGAATATAACCATGGGATGTTTTCATTCTCCCTATCCGTGCAAGGCCATCCCTGTGCAGTATTTCTATCAGCGGAAACCAGCTCCGGACTCATTGGGAATAATAATATTCACCGATCTCTTTCTGCTGCCTGTCAAGGCTGCTGTTTGCCTTGTTTATCCTTGGACGCATTGTTTTTTCGTCTCTCCTGAATGTTATTCCCACTCCTTTCAGGAACATGTTCATACCTGTCCTCATATCTGTGGGACCGAATGTGGTGGCCTCTATCCCAGGGCTTCCCTGAAACACCATGATCCTGTCGGATATCAGATCAGTAAAGTATATGTCGTGGTCCACAACAATTGCGCTTCTCTTGGTATTTTCCATCACCCTCCTGATAACCTTTGCAGTGGCCATTCTGAATGATGCATCAAGATGTGCCGATGGTTCGTCAAGAAGATAAAGATCTGCATCTGTGCCCAGCGTCAGTGCGATTGAGAGCCTCTGCATCTCTCCTCCGGACAGATCCTGCACATCGCTGTACATGATTTCGTTGATGTCAAGCGGTGCAAGTATGTCTCCTTTCACAAAGTTCTCGCTGATTTTCTCCTTCAATGCCTGGGACAGCATCTCAAAGGCCGTCCCTTCAAACGTGGTCGATACGTACTGTGGTTTATATGCTATTCTCAGTTTCCTGGAAACGCTACCCTGATCCATTTCAAGAACGCCGGCCAGCATCTTCACAAAGGTTGTTTTTCCAAGGGCATTCCTTCCCATTGCTCCGACCACCTCACCCCTCCCAATCTCACCGCTTTCCGAAACAATGGTGAAACCACCCAGTGTTTTCTTAACACCATTCCAGCTTACCAGATTCTCTTGAGATCGCGTTCTCTTTGCAGATCGCTTCGCAAATTCAATAATATGAGTGCTGATCCTTACATTCTCCTCCTTAAGGTAACCTGAGAGAAACGAATTGATTGCCTTGTTTGTAGATCTCTGTACTCCGATGACACCGTAAGCACCGCTTTCTCCATAAACTGGTGAAATCTCGTCTGCTATCCAGTCAAGGATCGCAAGATCATGCTCAACGACCATTATTGTCTTATCTTTTGCAATATCCTGGATTATCCTGGCTATTTTCAATCTTTCCCCAATGTCAAGATACGACGACATCTCGTCAAACATCATCACCTCAGTATCCTTTAGGAGTGTGACCGCAATTGCGAGTTTCTGTAATTCTCCGCCTGAACACGATGATATGTCCTTGCCCAGGGATGACTGCATCTCCAGCATGGAAATTATCTCTTCCTTCCTTCCGGAAGAATCAGATCTAGCAATGATTTCACCTATGGTGCCCTTCGTGACCCTTGGGATCTGGTCGACGTACTGGCTCTTAAGAGCCACCTTCTTCCTTCCGTTGTAAAGATCTTTGAAGTACTGACCCATCACTGTTCCTGCCATCTTTTCGATAACCAGGTCCTGATCGGGTTTTTTCTCGTAGTCCCCGAAGTTAGGTATTGTTGTGCCAGACAGGATATTCAGTGCTGTGGTTTTACCCAGTCCGTTTTTACCAAGTATTGCCATAACCTTGCCCTTCTGCAGTACCGGGACAGAGTATAACCTGAACTTGTTAAGCCCATACTGATGAAAAAGATCTTTGTTCATCTCATCCGGAACGTTGATGATCTTGATCGCGCCGAATGGGCATCGCCTCACGCAGATGCCGCATCCTATACACAGCGGCTCATTTATCACAGGCTGATCCTGCGTCTCTACAAATTCAATGGTCTTTGTTCCGCTTCGTACGGGTGGACAGTAAAACTGGCACTCATGATTGCATTTTTTTGGATGGCATTTTTCCCTGTCGAGGACTGCTATGTGCATGGCAATCCCCTCTAAGATGCACGCCAGTACTCGTCAGGGATGGTCTCGTAAAAATTAAAGCCGTCGTCCTGCTTTGCCTTCACATCCCTAAGCTTCATCCTGGACAGTTCATATATCCTGTCAGTGTTCAGTATCCAATAGTGTATTCTCCATTCCCTTCCATCAAACAGTGTTGTCTCTTCGCGCTCTGTCTGAAGTACGCCGATATCTTCCATGGTATAGAATGCATCACGATCTTCAGGTTCAAGCATATTGTCTATTACCCTGTCATTGTATCCAAAGAAATTAATGAGGTGTTCAGCCGCCTCAATCGATTCTTCCCTGCTCATCTTCCTGTTTTGAAGGCTGAGACCTGTACCTATAGCCGCGGATAACTCCTCGAGATTGGTATAATATCTCTTTTTTCTTGGAGTTTCAGCCTTCGAGTTTCCATTATTCATACAATCATCTTTTCTCTGAGTTCAGAGCGAGCAACTCAATTGAAAGAATGCTTATAAGGTTTTATAAAGGAAACGAAATCCGTAAATTGATATACGAGAAATAGCATATTGAGAATTACAGTACCTTTGATCATTCAAAAGACATCAAAAAAAGAGGGAATACTGGGAGAAAAGTCTAATTGTGTGCGCTGTGTTTCAGATTTAACTTTTTACCCGGCGACAGCTTGCGGTAATGCTAGAGCGCTTCATAGAGGAGCGACTAAAGCTTCATGTTTTCATGATCATCCTTTGCTATTTCCCTGAAGCCCATTGTCCCGGCTTCCAATTCTAGAGACTTTGATCCTGGGCTTGGAATGTTTGCATTAGCTCCCCAGACAATTACTGCAAGATCGAGCAATGCACTGTCCCGCAGGTTTTATTTCCTGATAATTGAGTCAAAACTGACAGGCTCCTCACCATTTTCTTCGTAGCGACTCAATCCCACACACTCGACGTCGAATGGAATCGCGTTCAATTCCTTTGCAGTCTTCATCACCTTGCCATTGGAACGAAAATAAACTCTGTCCCAGGATCCACGAATCTCATTGTAACCCATGGACATGCGATCCTGTCCACTTTGGCCTTTTCCTTTGTTATCCATTCCATAATGTCTCTTATTGTTGGGCCTCCCAGGTTATTTAAGCATCATGTGTCTTCACAATCAGGATATTCTAAAATATCAGTGGATCAGATTCTTGATTAATCCTTTACCAAAAGTAAATAATTCTTGTGTGCTTTTTACCCGATGCTTGACACAGACTTCCTTCTTTTTCCTGCCCGAAAAGGGAATAAACATTCTAATGAAGGATTATTCGAGATATATGGAAAAAAGAGCATTCTGGCCAGGATAGGGAATGGATATCTCCCCGGGTTAGCAGAAGCTGGACAGCGGGATGTAGAAGAATTGCTTACGGCATCAGGAGCCTTTCCCGATTCGGAAAGAAAACTGGCAGAATCAATATTCAGAAAGTTTAGGCGGAAACCTGAAATCCCGAAGATAATGGGGATACTGAACGCTACTCCTGACTCTTTCTTCCCGGGATCAAGAGTGGATCTGAACAACATTAAGTTTATAGACGATTTTCTTGACCAGAAACCTGACGTTATCGATGTGGGTGGTGAAAGTACACGTCCTGGGAGTGCCAGGATCAATGTGGCTTCTGAGGCTAAAAGGATAATTCCTGTAATAAGGTACTTAAGAGAATGTACAAACATTCCAGTGTCTGTGGATACAAGAAACCCAGAGACGCTACAGGCTGTTGTAGACCTTGGTGTATCATTTATCAACGACATCTCCGGTTTCTCTGATGAAAGAATGATAGAACTTGCCGGTAGAAACCGCCTCAAGTGTATTGTAATGCATATGAAAGGCGATCCTTCAACAATGCAGAATGATCCGAAATACACAGATGTGGTCAGGGATGTGAATTATTTCCTTTTCCATCGTGCATCACGCCTGGTGAGATCCGGTATAAATCCTGAAAACATAATACTTGATCCGGGGATAGGCTTTGGCAAGACTTTTGATCATAATCTAGCCCTGCTCAGGAACCTGGACTCAATAAACCTGGGTTTTGAGACTCTGATTGGAGTCTCCAGAAAAAGTTTCATAGGCGAGTTAACTGGCAGAAATGTCGATTCGAGACTCGCTGGAACCATCGGATCATCAGTTTACCTCATGGAAAAGAAGGTGGATTACCTGAGGGTTCATGACGTAAGGGATAACAGAGATGCTCTCTTGGTTTATCGCGCTTTGACCGGATAATGAGTTTCCCGACTGCGATTACAAACTCGATCCTGCAGGGTGAGAGATATTTCCCGAAAAAAGGGCGGACCATTGTCGAATCTATTCAGTAGTTCTAAAATGAGAATATGGTAAGAACGCCCACCAGCTTCATCTGAATTTTAGCAGTAAATAGCATGATTATCTTATGTATTCCTTGCCAAGGCTTTCCCTTGCTATTATGAGTTTCATGATCTCTCTCGATCCCTCTGCAAGCTGGAATGACCGGATGCCCCTTAAAGCCCATTCCTCGGGACAGTCCTTCGAGTACCCATAAGCTCCCTGCCACTGCAATGCATCGTTAATTGCGTCAAATGCCCATGTTGTCGAGATAAGTTTTGCGACTGCTATTGCCTTGCTTACCTGAAATCTCGTAAACTTGCAGAATTTCTGTTCCTGATCATAGGTCCAGAGCGCCTTGTATGCCATTGTCATTGCCGCTTCCATTCTTGCAACATGCCCCGCAAGATCAAACTGCAATCCTTGGTATCTTGCTATAGGCTGTCCAAACGCCTTTCTCTCCTTCATGTAGTTCATCCCGTTCTCGAGAGAATTCATGGCTGATGCAGCACTAATAACTGATATCAGACCCCTTGCGAATTCGAAACCCTCATGGACTATGTTGAATCCCCTGTTTAGTGATCCAATCATGTTGGAAGCGGGAACTCTAAGACCATTGATTTTGAAGCTTCCCCAGGAAGATCCTTCCCGGCCCATCTCCTCTGTGTAGTTCACTTCAAATTTCCCTTCGGTATATGGTACGAATATCAGTGTGATACCTGCAGTGCCTTTTCCCATGTCGGTTTTGACCACTGTGACAAATCCTCCGCTCCTTTCCTTTATGTCTCTGATCAGGCTTATGAAAGCTTTCTCCCCTGTGATCAGGAATTCCTTTCCATCGAATGATGAGGTTGTTGTCATTGAACCTATATCTGATCCGTAATTTGGCTCTGTAGACGCTATTCCAACTATTGATTTTCCCTTTGCCACTCTTGGAAGAAGTGTTGATTTGAGTTCATCTGTACCATATTTGCTTATTAGGTACGACCATGCATTGTCAACTAGAAATAACACAGGAATAGAGGCCGTTGGATCAGCTCTTGCAATTTCCTCGGCGGCTATTCCGGTCGTAACTGCATCTGCCCCTATGCCCCCATATTTTTCAGGCACTGTCATGCCGAGCAGATTCATCCTTGCTAGCCCCGTGAAGATTTCTTCTGGAATCCTCCTGTTCTTTATCATTAAGGGGATTCTGGGTGATATCTCTCTCTTAGCAAATTCTCTGATGGATTCTCTCATCATTTCCTGATCCTGTGTAAAGCTGTAGTCAAGCATCATTATCATGACTTAATCCCGTGGAACTATAATTTAACTGCCACTTGCTTCAAATGATATAGGAATGATGCTCCGAAACAACATGAATTTCCAATCTACCAATCTTCAGTCAGAGACTTGCACATGGAGTTACGGCCTCTTGCGATGCCATTTTGTTCTGATCGTCTTTTGGGGAAAATTCCTGAGCACTACCTGGCAGCCTGATCCTGGAAATTAAGATCAATATTTTATTGATACTGAGAACTTCCAAGCCTAAATACTTATAAATAGTTTTGATTGTTTACGAAGAGTGATAATCCTTGCGCAGAGAAAGTAATAACAGATGGATGAATTATATCATACTGGGTCTCTTGCTTTTTAGTGTGGGAACTGCATTTTCTACATATTCCGCATTCCAGAAATCTTCCCCTGGAATACTTCTGGGAACAGTCCTTGCTATACTGGGTGTGGTGCCAATAGCTCTTGCTGTCATGCACATCATCCCTCAGTCTGAAGAGTAAGGTTATGATTTCCATTAACTATGTTAACATCCACCTTTGGAAGTTGTTATCTCAATGAATTGAGGGGGTGCTTGAACTTCTCGGGTATAACTCCATATCATCTATCCCGTCCCCTTTCGATTCATAGACTACGTTTTATGCATGACCTGTTTTGCATCTGTTTTACGGCAGGTCACCAACCCCATACACACGTCAGAACCCCATTTGCGGTGGAGACCTCATAACTGTTCATCGCCATTTCCACACCATTGTCCGAAGGACTTATGCAGTCATGTGGAAAAATCACATATTAATATATTTTAGAACTATTTTATTTCCTGGTCCCAATTGAAAATAATCAAACAGGGGACAAGGAGCGGATTCAATCTCTTATTTGCCTTCGTTATTAACATATTAGATGTAGCTATCGTTACTGGAATAGTTCACTATACCATTGCCTTAGATTGAAGTCGAATCGGCAGCAATTTTGGTGAAATCTATCCTTGATTTCGACGGATCCTTTGACAGAAGAGCGACTCTACTTTCCCTTCTGTCCGCGGTTAGATGGTAGCCCAGCCTCATTCCAAGGTCCCCCGAAAAGGAAAGGATTTCTTCATGGGATGGCATATTGTCCTGCGTAAGTCTTGAAATTGATTGCCCAACGTGCACGTACCCCTTGCATTCCACAAAATCCGGATCTGCTCTGCTGTCAAGGAACTGATACTCATCCAGGAACGGCATGTTTACGCCCTTCACGAGTGTGTGTCTCAGAACGATTCTTGTGTCAAGACTGGGAAGCAGATCAATTGTCTTGTTAAAATTTTCCCACGCATTGCCTATGGCTGGATTCAACAGATCGTTGAACACCTGCTTGTTGGGACCTGCTACGGTCACATAAAGCTGTGTCGGAAGAGGATTAAGTTTTTCAAGCACCATGGGAAGTGTTCCATTTGTGACAAGAAACGTTGAAAAACCTCTCTTCGTAGCCAGCTCTATAAATTCACCAAGCCTTGTATAAAGGGTGGGCTCACCTGTCAGAGAAATTGCGATGTGCTTCGGATCCTGGGATTCCTCCCACTTTTCTTTTGTTACTTTTGGGTTTCCCTTAAATCCAGAGAGAAGCTTTTTATGGGCCCTTATTGATTCCTCGAGTATAAACTCCGGATCATCCTCGTCAGATATGTGCATGCTGTCAAACCCCTGGAATCTCCAGCAAAATGAACAGTTTTCGGTACACGAGTTTACAGCAGGAGTCATCTGAATGCATCTGTGTGACTCGATCCCGTAAAATGTATCCTTGTAACAGCCATTTCCCCCTGTCATCTCACTCTTTGTCCAGTGACATACTTTCACTGCAGAGTGCTTGCCTACCATTCCGTAATGCTGTTTCTTATAAACCTGAGCATAAGCGTTTTGCACCATTCGATAAATTTTATCAATATATAACTGTTTTTGATTTGAGTAACAGGTCAGTAGAGTGTGCATCCTATCCGGGATGATATCTCTTCTTGAATACGATCTTTCGCAGAGTATATGGTATGAAGTTCTTCTTTCTAAGCTTCTCTCTTTATAATATAGAGAAGAGTTTTGCGTATGCTTCAGATCCCTTTGCGGATCTTGTTCCTCCTGTTCTCTTCCTGGAGTTTGTCCACTATTTTCTTAAGATTCACATATGCTCTCTGGAATTTCTCCATAATTTCCTGATCCCTTGGTGTTTCTGCTGACAGATAAATCATGTTATTAATATACTGCATTCATTATATATGGATCTTTCGGTTCAAAACGTATGTTCTGACGAAGGTTAATGCACATTTAACTGACCAGTTACTGATTTGATTTTTTGGGAAGATTTTACAGAATGTTGGAATATATTATCATTCTGCACTCGCTTCCTGTGTCCATCCATGTGCGTGGAAAGTAAAGATAAGAAAAGTTTCGTAAGATGATAATGCATATACTTTTACCTTCAAAGAAAAATAGACTCGTTTTATAGAATGGGGGTTCTAAATCATGTTTCAGATAACCTTAAGAAGATAAAAATATGGTGGAAAATTAATATTATTAAATTTTGTACTTGTTGGTTCAGTCCTCGTCTCCGCCTGCACCGGCACCTGCACCCGGTCCTCCAGGTGGAGTGGACGGCCCCTTGCTGCCTTTTGTTGCTATGACATCGTCTATCCTGAGAATCATCACTGATGCTTCAGTCGCAGATTCAATAGCCTGCTCACCAACTCTGAGGGGTTCGATAACTCCGACCTTCTCCATGTCCTCAA